>NZ_JBAMDI010000038.1:0-87463 GCF_036961695.1 Pseudomonas sp. CGJS7
GAAATCAGCTGGCGATGTAGCGCTGCAACTGATCCAACTCGACCTGCTGATCTTCAATGACCGCCTTGACCAAGTCGCCGATCGACACCACCCCCACCACTTGCCCGCCTTCCAGCACCGGCAAATGGCGAATGCGCTTGTCGGTCACGATCTGCATGCAGCGCTCGGCGCTGTCGCCCAGCCCGACGCTGACCACTTGCGCGGTCATGATGTCGCGCACCGGCGTGTCGGCGGAGGAACGCCCCTGCAATACGATCTTGCGCGCGTAATCGCGCTCGGACAGGATCCCGGCCAATCGCGGGCCCTCCATCACCAGCACCGCGCCGATGCGCTTTTCGGCCATCAACCGGATCGCGTCTATCACCGGCGCATCGGGGCCGATCGCGAACACCTCAGCGGCTTTCGCCTCCAACAGTTGCCTTACTGTGCGCACGGCCATCTCCTTCCGCGAGCGGGGGGAACCGGGTTGGGACCGAGGATACTCCCGCGGCGGGCTGCCAAGTGTCGACAAGATATAAAGGCCGCTGTTTGGATTCCTCGTACAGCCGGCCCAGGTACTCGCCGATCAGGCCCAGCGCGATCAGCTGAACCCCGCCCAGGAACAGGATCACCGCCATCATCGTCGGCCAGCCCTGCACCGGGTCGCCGAACAGCAGCGCCTTCAGCACCACCTTGGCGGCGAAGGCGAACGCCACCAGCGCGGTCGCCAGCCCCAGATACGTGGCCAGCCGCAACGGCGCGGTCGAGAAACTGGTGATGCCTTCCAGCGCCAGGTTCCACAGCCGCCACAGATTGAACTTGCTGCGCCCGGCCACTCGCGGCTCGCGGTGGTACGGCAGGGCGATGCGGTTGTAGCCGATCCAGCCGAACAGGCCCTTCATGAACCGATGACGTTCGCGCAGCTGCCGCAACGCATCCAGCGCGCGCGGCGAAAGCAGGCGGAAGTCGCCGGTGTCGGCCGGGATCGGCGTGCGCGAAAGCCGGCCGATCACCCGATAGAACGCATGCGCGCTGCCGCGCTTGAGCCAGCCTTCGCCCTCGCGTTCCAGGCGGGTGCCGTAGACGTCGTCGTAGCCCTCGCGCCAGCGCGCGACGAACTGCGGAATCAGCTCCGGCGGATCCTGGCCGTCGGCGTCCAGGATCAACGCCGCGCCGTCCTCGATCCGGTCCAGCCCGGCGGTCAGCGCCGCCTCCTTGCCGAAATTGCGCGACAGGCGCAGCAATCCGACCCGCGCGTCCTGCGCGGCGAACGCCTGCAGGATGCTCCAGGTGGCGTCGCGGCTGCCGTCGTCGACATACAGCACGCGGCCGTCGATGCCGTCGCCCGCGAGCGCGTCCAGGGCCGCGGCGATCCGCGGCTGCAGCAAGGGCAGGCTCTGCGCTTCGTCGAAGGCGGCCAGGACGACGGTGACGCGATCGCGGTTCATGGCATCAATAGTAACGAGGCGGCGTAGCCGCCGGGTGTGCGGGTAACGCCGACGACGGAGCGAAGCCGATCCCGCCCCCGGCCTTCACTCGATCTGCTTCAAATACCCGCTACCGCCGATATACCGCATCTGCCGCTGGATCGCCCCGGCCCGGCGCTGCACATACGGGCCCGGCTTGGCGATGCTGTAGCGCTTGGGATTGGGCAGCACCGCGGCCATGCGCGCGGCCTCGGCCGGTCCGAGCTGGCTGGCGTCCTTGCGGAAGTAAGTGCGCGCGGCGGCCTGCGCGCCGTACACGCCGTCGCCGAACTCGGCGATGTTGGCGTAGACCTCGATGATCCGCCGCTTCGGCCACATCGCCTCGATCAGCAGCGTGTACCAGGCCTCCACGCCTTTGCGGACCCAACTGCGGCCGCTCCACAAAAACAGGTTCTTGGCGGTCTGCTGGCTGATGGTGCTGCCGCCGCGGACCTTGCGCCCGCGCTCGTTGTTCTTGCGCGCCTTCTCGATCGCCTGCAGATCGAAGCCGAAATGCTCGGCGAAGTTCTGATCCTCCGAGGCCACCAGCGCCACCGGCACGTTGCTGGAGATTTCGTCCAGATCGCGCCAGTCGTGAGCCAGCCGGAAGCCGAAATCGCCCGAGCCCCAGGCCTCGAACTGGCGGATCATCATGAACGCCGAGAACGGCGGGTCGATGAAGCGCAAGCTCGCCACTTGCAGGATTGAGGCCAGCGCGAACAGCAACGGCAAGGCCAACAGCCAGCGCAGCCAACGGCGGCGGCGCGAGGGTACGGCGGCCGGGGGCGCCGGCGCGGGAGTGGCGCGATCGGTCAAGCCTTGCACCACGCCGCCTCCGTCCCCACTGTTTGCGCAAGGCGCAAGACCCGTCGTAGTTTGGCTTGGATTGTTGGCGAACTACGTTCCGGTCGCGACCGCATTGCTGCTTCTCCCCCTTCACAGGCACCTGCGCATTATCCGCGAAGCCGCGTCCGCCGCGTTCGCCGGCACGCGATCGGCGCACTGCGACCCCAGAGTACGACCATGACCGACCACGCCTCACCCCAAGCCGCCCCGTCCGACGACCGCGACCGCCTGACCCGTTTCCTGATCGAAACCGCCGGCGTGCGTGGGGTCCGGGTGCGCCTGCACGACACCTGGCAGCAGATCCGCGAACGCGCCGATTACCCGGCGGCGGCGGCCGAAATGCTCGGCGAGGCCGCGGCCGCGGCGGCGTTGTTCACCGGCCACGCCAAGGTCGAAGGCCGCCTGTCGGTGCAATTGCGCGGCGAAGGCGCGCTGCGCACCCTGTTCGCCGAATGCACCGCGGCCGGCACCCTGCGCGGCATCGTCCAACTGGCCGAGGAAGGCGGCGAGGTGTCGCGCGATCTGCGCGAACTCGGCCCGCAGGCCATGCTCGCCATCACCATCGAAAACCCGGCCCTGGGCGGCCGCGAGCCGGTCCGCTACCAGGGCCTGGTGTCGCTGGAATCCGACTCGCTGGCCGGCGCGTTCGAGGACTATTTCCGCCAGTCCGAACAATTGCCGACCCGCTTGCTGCTGGCCGCCGACGGGCGCCAGGCGGCCGGGCTGATGCTGCAGAAGCTGCCGGGCGATGAAGGCGACGACGACGGCTGGGCCCGGGCCGGGGCGCTGTTCGACACCCTGAGCACCGAGGAACTGCTGGAACTGCCCACCGACACCCTGCTGACCCGCCTGTTCCACGAGGACGGCGTGCAGGTGCTGGGCGGCAAGCCGCTGAGCTTCGCCTGCTCGTGCTCGCGCGAACGGGTCGAGGCCATGCTGGTCTCGCTCGGCCGCGAGGAGGCCGACGCGGCCGTGTCCGCCGCCGACGGCCAGGCCCACATCCGCTGTGAGTTCTGCGGCCAGAGCTATCGTTTCGACAGCAACCAAATTGCCGGCCTGTTCGCCGCCGCGGCCGCTGAAATCCAGGCCCCGCAACGGGTACAGTGATCGCTCCGGCGGTCGGCGGGAGGCGGATTTGGGACCGCTTTCCGATTGTTAAATAAACATAAACCGGCTATAGTCAATTTCGAGAAATGGGGAACTCGACCGCTTTCATCCGGTCTTAACCACGGTCCGCGCTCAACGACTTTTCGATGCTCAAGCACCTGCGCCAATTGCCGCTTGTCCTGACGCTCGCCCTAGGCGTGGCTACGGGCGCGCACGCGCAGGCCAAGCAAGACACCACCTACTTGCCGGTGTGGAACCAGAACAACGGCAAGCTGGAGTACCTGTTGCAGTTGCAACCGGCCGACAAAGCCGCCGCGGCGCGCTGGAAAGTCGGCGCCAACACCTTCGATGCCGCACTGGGCCTGGATTCCGGCGACGGGCTGGGCTTGGTCTGCGACCGCAAAACCGGTCTGGCCGGCGCCATCGGCAACCTCGCCAATCACTGCATGCTCGCCGCGCTCGACGACGACGATCGCGACGGCAATCGCCAGATCGGCGCCGGCGTCGGCCTCAGCCGCCCCGGCGGCCGGGTCGGGGTGAGTATCGGTTCCGGGCGCGTTACCCTGCCCGGCTGGCTCAGCCCCAACAACCGCACCAGCCGGGTCGATCAAAACACCCTCGCCGTCTATGCACAGAAGAACATCGGCCGCGAGGCGATGGTCTCCATCGGCGGAACCTTGGCCCACGCCAAACTGATCCCGGCCGGCGAGATGCCCGGCCTGGCCGATCGCTGGAGCAGCAAGAGCATCGCCGTCGGCGCCGGCTACGGCAATTTCGGCGCCAACATCGTCGGCCGCGTGGTCGAAATGCCCGGTCAGCAGTGGGAAGCCCTCGGCATCGGCTTGACTTGGCGCACCCCGTGGAGCGGCCAGCTCACCGTCGGCGCCGAAAACGTGGTCACCCGCGGCAAGAACCCGTTCGCGCCGGGCAACGGCGAAAAGGACGAGGGCACCGTGCCCTACGTCCGTTACGAACAAGACCTGTAATCCCCTCGCTCACCCATCCGGACGCGCGCTCTCGGCATCGTGCGGCGTAGCCGTGCGTCACGACGAAGCAGGGGTAAAGATCGGTCGCTTCGCATCGAACGGTCGCGAATATCGCGGCCGTCGTTCGCCAACGATTCCGCCCACTGAGCAGCCCTCAAGACGCGCCCGCAGGGCCGTCATCCACGCTGAAACCGCGCCGACCGTGCTTTGCGGAATCGGCTGAACGAAATTGTGTGTTTTTGTACCAGAGTGAGGTGACCGCATCCGGCGCAGCACATTTGCCGCTACACCGCGTGCACCCCCACGCTCGCGATCAGGCTTTCGATGCCGCGTCCGGCACCGAATGAACAGGGAAATTCCCCCTAAAATTCACTCACTTGTGCAAATCAAGTGACCTCAAATACGCAAAAGTACGGTGTCTTTAAGTACAAACCGGCACTTCAACAGGTCACAAACCGACACTTAACGACACTTTAATTCTTCCGAACTGACGGTTAGCATCGGCGGACCTTGCTGGTCTTGGCGTTTTATTTGACGCCTCCGGCCGGGCTACACGGGTACACCAGACCGATTTTCGGAGAGAGAGAATGACCTTCAAGACCACCCAGCTCCGCGACGCGATCACCTTCGCGCTCGCGGTGGGCACGACCGCCATCGCCGGCGGCGCCGTAGCACAGGAAGCGAGCGCACCCGCTTCGAAGGAAGCCACCACGCTCGACCGCGTTGAAGTAACCGGTTCGCGCATCCGTCAGGTGGACATCGAAACCTCGCAGCCGGTGCTCAGCATCAGCCGCGCCCAGATCGAACAGCAGGGCTTCCAGTCGGTCGCCGACATTCTCCAGAACGTCTCGGCGGCCGGTACCCCCGCGTTGTCGCGCGCCTCGCCGCTGCTCGCCGGCGAAACCGTCGGCGGCTCGTTCATCAACCTGCGCAACCTCGGCGCGACCCGCACCCTGGTGCTGGTCAACGGCAAGCGTCTGGGCATTTCGACCGGCGGCCTGCAAGACATCTCGACCATCCCGGCCGCGGCCGTGGAACGCGTCGAAGTGCTGAAGGACGGCGCCTCGGCGATTTACGGCTCCGACGCCATCGGCGGCGTGATCAACATCATCACCCGCACCAACTACGAAGGCATGCAGGCCAGCGCCTACTACGGCCAGTACGGCGAAGGCGACGGCGACATCCAGAAGGTCGACCTGGTGATGGGCGCCCGCGGCGATCGCGGCTCGTTCACCGCCGTGGCCGAATACGCCAAGGAAGACCGCGTCCGCGCCAGCGACCGTCCCTTCAGCGAATTCCCGCAGGGTCAGTACCATCCGTACGTGAGCTGGACCCCGGTCGGCCAGTACGGCGGTTTCGTCGTCAACCCCGGCACCCCGGGCACCGGCCGCGCCAACGGCACCCGCTTGGTCCTGCGCGAAGGCGGCAATCCGAAGAACATCGCCGACTACGTGCCGCAGAACCAGACCGCGCCGAACGGCCAGGTCAGCAACACCAACGAACAAACCGACCTGCGTACCCCGCTGGAACGCAAGTCGATCTACGTCAGCGGTTCGTACGACATCACCGACAACATCCGCTTCCGCGGCGATGCGGCGTACACCAACCGCACCGCCGACCGTCAGGTCGCCGGTTATCCGTTCCAGTCGATCACGTTCAACAACCGCACCACCAACGTCTCGGTCGACCCGAACAGCTACTTCAATCCGCTGCCCGGCCAGACCATCAGCAACTGGTGGCGCCGTACCTGGGAAGTGCCGCGCTTCTCCACCAGCGACCTGGACACCCTGCGCATCAGCGGCGCGGTCGAAGGCAGCTTCGAGTTCGCCGACCGCACCTTCGACTGGGACGTCAGCTACCTGCACAGCAGCAACAAGGTCGTGCAGGCCAGCTACGGCAACCTCAACCTGGCTAACGTCGGCCGCGCCGTCGGTCCGTCGTTCCTGAACGCCAACGGCCAGGTCCAGTGCGGCACGGCCGCCGCGCCGATCGCCATCGGTCCGGATGCGGGCCAGTGCGTGCCGTGGAATCCGTTCCTGGCCTACGGCGTCTCCGGCCCGGGCGCTCTGACCGGCAACCAGGCGCTGCAGGACTACCTGTTCCAGGAAGAACATTCGACCGGCGAAACCACCACCCAGGTGGTCAGCG
Organism: Pseudomonas sp. CGJS7; assembly: GCF_036961695.1. Classification (NCBI taxonomy): domain Bacteria; kingdom Pseudomonadati; phylum Pseudomonadota; class Gammaproteobacteria; order Pseudomonadales; family Pseudomonadaceae; genus Pseudomonas; species Pseudomonas sp. CGJS7. The sequence goes on from NZ_JBAMDI010000038.1 coordinate 6,533, forward strand.
CCAACCTGACCGGCTCGCTGTTCGCGCTGCCGGGCGGCGATCTGGCCTTCGCGGTCGGCGCCGAGCACCGTCGCGAGCGCGGCTCGTTCACCCCGGACGCCCTGGCGGTCAGCGGCAACTCGACCAACCTGGCTTCGCGTCCGACCTCGGGCGGCTACACCGTCGACGAACTGTACGCCGAGCTCCAGATCCCGGTGTTGGCCGACGTGGCCGGCGCCAAGGAACTGAGCTTCAGCCTGGCCAGCCGCTACTCCGACTACGACACCTTCGGCGACACGGTCAACAGCAAGTTCGGTTTCAAGTGGAAGCCGATCGACAGCCTGTTGTTCCGCGGCACCTGGGCTGAAGGCTTCCGCGCGCCGACCATCGCCAACCTGTACGGCGGCGGCTCGCAGAGCTTCGTCAGCTACACCGATCCCTGCGATCCGGTGAACGGCGCGGCGCGCACCGATGCCGCTACCCGCGGCCGTTGCGCGTCGGCGATCGCCAACTACGCGAACTTCCGCCAGTTGCAGCAGGGCTTCGTCGCCGCGACGACCGCCTCGCCGCAGACGCCGATCCCGTTCTTCCAGGGCGTGGCCAATCCGCAGCTGACCCCGGAAACCTCCGAGTCCAAGACCTTGGGCGTGGTCTGGAGCCCGGACTTCATCCCGGGCCTGGGCGCCAGCCTGGACTGGTGGAAGATCCGCATCGAGAACACGATCGTCGCCGACCTCGCCGGCCAGATGCTGAGCGACTGCTACGTGCAGAACATCGCCTCGCGCTGCACCACCTTCACCCGCGACTCGGTGTTGGGCATCGTCAACAGCATGCAGCTGAGCACGCGTAACGCCGGCTACCAGGAAACCGAAGGCTTCGACTTCGACGTCAACTACCGCTTCGACACGAGCATCGGCAATTTCGTGTTGAACTGGCAGAACACCTACGTCGTGCGCGACGAGTTCAAGACCACCGATGCCGCGGGCGTCCTGCCGCAGCAGAGCGTCAGCTTCGCGAGCACCAACGGTTCGAACTTCCGCATCCGTTCCAACGCCAACCTGACCTGGACCAAGGGCGCTTTCGGCGTCACCTGGGGCGCGCGCTACTACTCCGGCCTGAAGGAAAGCTGCCTCAGCGCGGCTGCGTTCCCGGAAGAGTGCAGCGATCCGAACTACATGGCGCGTAACCCGGCCCAGACCCGTCCGATCAACAAGCTGGGCAGCAACACCTTCCACGACCTGCAGCTGCGCGTGTCGGTGCCGTGGAACGCCACCGTTTCGATCGGCGCCAACAACGTGTTCAACCACTTGGGCCCGCAGATGTACAGCGCTCCCAACTCGACCACGGTCTACAACGGCGAGTTCGATATCGGCCGCTTCGTGTACATGAAGTACCAGCAGCGCTTCTAAGCAATTCGCTGCACCGCAACAATGAACACGGCTCCCTCGGGAGCCGTGTTTTTTTATGCCGCCGCCAACAGCGTCGCAAAGTGCTCTGCGACAGAAATCGAGCTTTAACAACACTTTAATTATTTCTTCAAGCCGTCTACTATCGGGCCGGATTTGCCAATTTAGGCCTTCAGTTATGCGCCGTTTGGTAGACCACTTTGCATTGGGACCCGTTCGTTCAGGACAGACTTGGAGAGAGAGATGACCCTGAAGACCACCAAATTGCGCGACGCGATCGTCTTCGCGTTGTGCGTGGGCGCGACCAGCCTCGCCGGCACCGGCCTGGCTTCCGCCCAAGACGCCGCGGCGCCCGCCGCGCCGGCTGCTGAAGACGCCACCACCCTGGATCGCATCCAGGTCACCGGTTCGCGCATTTCGATCCCGGGCTTGACCACCAACAGCCCGGTTATGACTGTCGATCGCGAAGAGATCGATCGCATCCAGCCCTCCTCGGCTGAGGACTTCCTCAAGCTGATGCCCGGCGCGGTGCCCTCGATCGGCCCCGGCACCAACAACGGCACCAACGGCGGCGCCACCGTCGACCTTCGCGGCCTCGGCCCCAACCGCACCCTGGTGCTGATGGACGGCCGCCGCGTCGTTCCGTTCAACCTGCAGGGCGTGGTCGATACCAACGTCATTCCGGTCGCGCTGATCGACAGCGTCGATGTCGTCACCGGCGGCGCTTCGGCGGTGTACGGCGCGGACGCCGTCGCCGGCGTGCTCAACTTCGTGCTCAAGCGCAATTTCGAAGGCGTTGAGGTCAACACCAGCTACGGCCAGTCGAGCAAGCAGGACGCCGACCGCCGCAACACCGACGTCACCATCGGTGTAAACCTCGACGACGGCCGCGGCAACGTCGTGCTGAGCCTGAGCAAGACCGACAACGATCCGCTGCTGCAGGGCGCGCGCGACTTCAGCGAATTCAACTTCGACTCGCTGAGCGGCAAGGCCGGCGGTTCCGGCACCGGCATCCCGACCCGCGTCACCCGCCTGGGCCAGATCAATCCGGCCACCGGCGCGTTCACCGGCACCTCGGTGCCGTTCAACTTCAACCCGTTCAACTTCAACCAGACCGCGCTCGATCGTTGGCAGGCCACCACGCTGGCCCGCTATGAAATCAACGAGCACGCCGAAGCCTACGCCCAGGCGCTGTACACCCGTTCGAACGTGTTCTCGCAGATCGCTCCGGGCGGCCTGTTCGGCGACACCTTCACCTACAACGTCGGCAACCCGCTGATTCCGGACGCCGCGCGCCAGCAGCTGTGCGCCGAGTTCGGCGCACCGGGCATCAACTGCACCGCCGGCAGCACCGATACGGTCACCACCGGCATCTTCCGCCGCACGACCGAACTGGGCACCCGTTACTCGGACTTCCAGAACAAGACCTTCCAGGGCACCGTCGGCGTGCGCGGCGCGATCAATGACAGCTGGCGCTACGACGCCTACTGGTCGCACGGCGAAGCCGATCAGCTGCTGGTTCAGGGCGGCTTCCTGGCCAAGAGCAAGGTCGAGCAGTCGCTGCAGTCGATCGACGGCATCAACTGCGTGAATCCTACCGGCGGCTGCCGCCCGCTGAACCTGTGGGGTCCGGAAGGCTCGATCACCGCCGACTCGAAGAAGTTCCTCGAAGTGCTGACCTTCGCTACCCAGCGCGTCGAACAGGAAGTGTGGTCCGGTTCGGTCACCGGCGACCTCGGCGACACCTTCAAGAGCCCGTGGGCCGATTATCCGATCGGTCTGGCATTCGGCTTGGAAGGCCGCAAGGTCCACGCGACCAACCGCGCCGACGCGGCCTCGCGCGATCCGCTGGAAGTCCTCGGCGCCGGCAGCGCCAACCCGGACGTCGACGGCAAGCTGAGCCTGAAAGAGGCTTATGTCGAAGTCATCGCTCCGATCATCAGCGGCAAGAGCGGCGCGCACGCGCTGAACTTCGAAGGCGGCTATCGCCGCACCCAGTTCAAGTCCGGCCCGACCGATGTCTCCTACGGCAGCTACAAGTACGGCCTGGAGTGGTCGCCGATCGAACAGCTGCGCTTCCGCGGCATGTTCCAGCGCGCTACCCGCGCGCCGAACGTCAATGAGCTGTTCCTGCCGGTCATCACCCAGCTCGACAACGCCGACGCCGATCCCTGCCAGTTCGACAACATGAAGGCCGCCGATATCGGCGTCGCCGGCACGTTGACCAACCTGTGCATCCAGACCGGCGTGCCGCTGAGCGCGGTGGGCGAAGTCAGCGAGCCCAGCGCTTATCAGGCCAACATCTTCCAGGGCGGCAACCCGCTGCTCGGGCCGGAAACTGCCGATACGCAGACCCTCGGCGTGGTCTGGCAGCCGTCGCAGGACTTCTCGGTCACCTTGGACTACTGGAAGATCAAGATCGACCAGGCGATCGAAAGCCGCACCCTCGAAGACGTGCTGAACAACTGCTACAACCCGGCGCGCAACCCGGGCCTGTCGCTCAGCAATCCGTTCTGTCAGCAGATGATCGGTTCGCGCGACGCGATCAGCGGCGGCATCGACGGCGACGCTCGCGGTCCGTTCCTGGAACTGACCAACGACGGCCAAGTCGAGACCGCGGGCTGGGATCTGGGCGTTCGCTACGGCTTCGAAATGGCTAACGAGTGGGGCCGACTGGACTTCGCCCTGGATCTGACCAAGACCGACTCGTTCGACTTCAAGGCCTCCTCGATCACCCCCGTGCGCGACTGCCTGGGCTACTACAGCACCGCGTGCAACACCGTCGCCGGCATCATCTACGACTACAAGTCGAACTTCCGCGCGGTGTGGTCGATCAAGGACTTCGAACTCGGTCTGAACTGGCGCCACCTCAGCGCCCTCGACGTCGAGCCGAGCGACAAGCCCTGGTTCGATGCCTACCGTTCGATCAATTCGTACGACTACTTCGACCTGTCGATGGCCTACGAACTGCCGTGGAACGCCCGCGTGACCTTCACCGTGGCCAACCTCGCCGACAAGCAGCCGCCGGTGGTGGGCAGCAACATCGGCAGCACCGCGGTCAACAGCGGCAACACGTTCCCGCAGTTCTACGACACCCTGGGTCGCTACTACACCATGGGCATCAAGTTCCGTTTCTAATAAGAACCACGTAATCCGAGTCACTCAAAGGCGGGCTTCGGCCCGCCTTTTTTTGTCCTCGATTTACTCGCGGCCGACCCCGAAAACGAAAGGGCGGAGCCCAACGCGGCGCAATCGCTCGCCACGTTCCGCTCCACCCCGATTCGTTCGCCCAGCCGGTGCCGCTACCGCCTCAGCGCCCCGCCAGAAAATCCCGATGCGCGCCCATCATCGCATTGACCATCTCGCGCTCGGCCAGCGACAGCAGCGGATTCCACACGTCGAAGATCAGCACCACCCGCAGCTCGTCGCTGTCGTTGCGCGCTTCGTGCTCGATCGAGTCGTCGAAGATCAACACTTCGCCGACCTTCCACTCGCGCCGCTCGAAACCGACCCGGTAGCTGCACTTCTCCGGCACGATCAGCGGCAGATGCACCACCAGCCGCGCGTTGGTTTCGCCGTGGTGCGGCGGGATGTGCGTGTGCGGCGCCAACGCGGAGAACATCGCGTTCGGGCAGACGTCGGCGATGGAGGCCATCTCCACGGCCTCCAGCGCGGCGCGGGTCTGAGGGCAATGCGCCAAGTGCTCGTGCACCGGCTGGGAGTAGCTCCACAGCTTGTAGGTGCTCCAGCGCCGCGAGTGATTGAGCTCGCGCCATTGATTGACCGGGTCGCCGGGTTGGTACTCGATGTAGGGGGTGAATTCGGCCTGTTCGTTGCGCAGCACTTCGCGCATCTCGCGCAGGATGTCGTAGGTGCGGCTCTCCAGTTCCGGCACCCAGGCGAACTGGTCGCGGTCGAAGAACGGGATCGCCGGCAGGCGCGGTACGCACAGTTGATTGCAATCGGCGTGGTACGGCTTGCTGCGGCCGACCATGATCGAGGCCGCTTCGTCCCAGCGGCCTAGCGCGCCGGCCTGCAGCGCCGCGCGCGGGCCGCCGACGCGGTGCGCCAGGTACTCACTGAATTCGTCCTGGTACTGGCTGACTTTGGCCTGGGCGTGAACCAGCTGCGACTTGAGCATCTCCGGCCAATGCGGCTGCGGCGGCGCCACGGTCAGGGCGTTGCGATAGGCCTGCGCGGCCGCGCGCGACTGGCCCTGGCGCTCCAGCCAAGTGGCCTTGCTCAGCAGGCCCGGCAGGAAGTACGCATCGAGCGCGAGCGCGGCCTGGATCGCGTCCCATTCGCCCTGATGCTGGCCGCGTTCGCGCTGGACCATGCCGATCGACAACAGGATCATCGGATCGTTGGGCGCGGCTTGGTGCGCGGCTTGCAGCAGCTCCAGGGCGCCGGCGCTGTCGCCGCGCTGCAGCGCGTGGATGCCCAGGCTGTACAGCGCCTGCGGGTGCCGCGGTGCGAGCGTACGCACCTGGTTCCACAGCCGCTCGGCCTCCTGCCAACGGCCGGCGCGCGAGGCCAGACCCGCGGATTGCACCAGTTGATCGACCTGATCGTTCAAAGCCTGCCACCCCGTAACGCCACGGCGTTGCGCCGACGATCGGGCAAGCATAAGGTCGCCGCCGCGGCCTGACCACGCCCGCGGACGATCCTGCGACCGCGGCCGATTGTGGGAACCCCGGCGGCCGGCTAACGTCGCGGCATGTCGCGCCGAACCGTCCCGATCTGGTTGCTGGTCCTGCTGTGGTGGATCGCCTACGCGGTCCTGTTCGCCGGGCAAGTGCTGAGCATGAACGAGGCCGCCGGCCGCACCGAGCCCTGGAGCATCGTGCTGCGCGACAGCCTGTCGATCTGGCTGAGCTGGGTGCCGCTGACCCTGGGACTGCTGTGGGTGGTGCGGCGCTACCCGCTGGAACGCGGCCGCTTCGGCCGCGCGCTGGCGATCCAGTCGGCGGCGGTGCTGGCGGTGATCCTGCTGCGCGCGGCGCATATGTACTACACCAACCCGATCCACCATTGGTACGACCAGTTGCCGGGGTTCTGGGAAGTCGCGGTGACCAGCTTGCGCAACAACGTGATGATGGCCTGGATGATCGTCGCCGCCGCTCACGCGCTGGTGTTGTCCGAGCGCATGCGCGAACGCGAGCGCAAGCTGCTGCAGGTCGAAGCCAACCTCGCCCGCAGCCGGCTGGAAGCGCTGACCGCCAAGCTCAATCCGCATTTTCTGTTCAACACCCTCAACTCGATCGCCGAACTGGTGCAAAGCGATCCGGACATGGCCGAGGACATCCTGGTCGGCCTGTCGGAGCTGCTGCACGACAGCCTGGACGCCGACCAGAGCCAGGAACGCCCGCTGCGCGAAGAGATCGAACTGATCCGCACCTATCTGCAGATCGAAAGCATCCGACTGGGCGAACGCCTGCGGCTGGAATGGTCGATCGAGGAACGCGCGCTGTCGGTGGCCGTGCCGACGCTGATCCTGTTGCCGCTGGTGGAGAACGCCATCGTCCACGCCATCGCCAAGCGCCGCCAGCCCAGCCGTTTGTCGTTGCGCGCAAGCGTCAGCGACGGCCGGCTGCTGATCGAGGTGGAAAACACCCTGCTCGCCGGCGTCGCCCCGGCGCCGGGCGGTGGGCTGGGCCTGAGCAGCACGCGCGAGCGGTTGCGTTGTCTGTACGGCGATGCTGCTCAGCTCGAATACGGCGCCATCGACGGCGGCGAACACCGCGTGCGCATCGTCCTGCCGATCCTTGCGGCGCGGGCTGCGCAGTTCGCGCCGATGACGACTTCAGCGCCCGCCGCCGCGACCGAGCCGCCGCTGTGAGCGCCCTGCGCGTCGCCATCGTCGACGACGAGCCGCTGGCGCGCGCGCGGCTGCGCCGGCTGCTGCAGCGCGTGGCGGGGACGCAGGTCGAGATCGTGGTCGAGTGCAGCGACGGCACCGATGTCGCCGCGGCCTTGGCCCGGCAACCGGTGGATGTGCTGTTCCTGGACATCGAAATGCCGGAAACCGACGGATTCGCCGCGCTGGCGGCGCTGCCCGCGCCGCAACCGGCGATCGTGTTCGTCACCGGCTACAAGCAGCACGCGATCCGCGCATTCGAAGTCCGCGCCACCGACTATCTGCTCAAACCGGTCTCGGCGGCGCGCCTGCTCGATACCTTGCAGCGCATCCGCCAGTCGCGGCCGCCGGCCGCCGCCGTCCATGCGCCGGCCTATCCCTTGCGGCTGGCCTTGCCGATCGGCCAGCGCTTGCAACTGGTCGGCACCGACGAGATCGAACTGGTCATCGCCCAGCGCAATTACCTGGAAGTGCAGACCGCCGACCGCAGCTTCGTCCTGCGGCGCACGCTGAGCGCGTTCGCCTCGGAACTGGACCCGGCCCGGTTCGTGCAGGTGCACCGCTCGATCATCGTGCGCTCGGCGGCGGTGCGCGAGGTCAAGCCGATCGAATCCAGCCGCTACCGACTGACCTTGGCCAGCGGCAAGCAAGTGCACAGCGGGCGGAATTATCGCGAGGCGATCCGTGGGCTGTTGCGGGCCAGTGAGCTTTAGGGGCGCTGAGCGAACGGCTTGCGCGGGCGCAGTGGAGCGGGATCAAAATGGATTCCGGCTTTCGCCGGAATGACGACAGGTGAGATGACGCATGGGCCGCGCGGTTTCCACGCCCGATGCGGTTCGTCGCCCCACTTCTGCGGTTTGTCCCAATGCGCTTGTCCGCGTTGCGCAGTCTTTGTGAAATCGACTCGTACTCGATGCGCAGGGACGCAAGTGGATGCTTCAGGATCGAGCCTCCGGCGGACAAGGACGAACGTCGGATGCGACACCGCACGGCTGCGGAATCGGCATGGATCGCCGTCGCCCCACGCCGGCATCGAGCACGCGATCGACCGGGCTTGCGCATGGATCGCGCATCGCGCTCGGCGATACCCGCCTGGAAGGATTCCAGGTGTTGTCCCTCATGGAGCAGGACCGATGACCGATCGCAACACCCCAGCGGGCCGATCGCCGGCTCGCGAGCCGACTCAGGACGAGGTCGCGAAGATCTCGGCGGTGGCGGCAGCGACAAGGGCATGATTCGTTTCGATGCTGTGTACGACGATCAGACCCTTCCCTGATGCCGTACCGACCTTGCCGGCACCCGGCCTCTGTGGAGGCCGGGTGCGTTTTTTCTTGAGCCTGTGGCGCGCGACGCGCCATTTTCCATCCGGCAATCGCGCGGACGGCGGTCGTCTCTTAAACCCGATGAGAGCGAGATCAAAATGGATTCCGGCTTTCGCCGGAATGACGATCGCAAGCAGCGCGGGTTGATTGCTTCCGGAATGACGATCGCAAGCGGCGCGGCTGGATTGCTGCCGGAACGACGTCCAGCCAGCCGCGCGGTCTGCTTAGCGCGGCTTACTCCAACTGCAGCGTCGCGTCGCCCGAGAACGTCTCGATCTTGACCTTGGCGCTGCCGCTGCCATAGCGGTGTTCGAAGCTCGAACCCGGGCCGTGCTTGGGACGCACGATCTGCGCGCCCGGCGCGTTGAGGTCGCCGCTGAAGCTCTGCCCGTGCACGTTCGCCGAGACGTTGCTCGGCAGGGTCAGGCGCACGTCGCCGCTGACGGTTTCCAGCGAGACTTCGGCGCCGTCGGCCAAGCCGCCGGCGACGCGCAGATCGCCGGACACCGAATTGCCGGAGACCCTGCTCAGCCGGGTTTGATGGGCGGCCACGTCGACCTTGCCGGAGACGGTTTCCACATCGACCTCGCCGCTCAGGCGGCCGCGCAGGTCCAGATCGCCGCTGACGGTCTGCGCCGAGACCTTGGCGCTGTTGAGGGTCAGGCGCAGGTCGCCGCTGACGCTCTCGATTTCCGCCTCGCGCGGCGCGCCGGCGACGATCACGTCGCCGCTGACGCTGTCGATCTTGAGCTCGCGCGAGGCCACGCCGTTGACGTCGACCGTGGCCGAGACCGCGTCGATGTCCAGCGCCACCCGCAGCGGCACGGTCAGGCGCAGTTCGGTCGGCTCGCTCTTGTCGCCGCCGGCCAGGAAACCGATGCCGCTGCCGCGGTTGGGATAACGCACCTTGATCGACAGATCGTTGCGGTCGCCTTCGATGGCGAGCTTCTCCACGCCCTCGCCGAGCGAGCCTTCGATCTTGACCTCGGGGCGGTCCCAGACGCGGACCTGGATCAGGCCTTTGAGGTTGTCGATCTCGATGCTGCCGAGCGGATCGATCGGCCGGGTTTCGTTGATCGGGGTGGCGGCGAAGGCCGGCAACGCGACGGCCAGGGCGACGGCGAGCAAGCCGGTCGCGGGCAGGCGGCGGAGAACGCGGCTATGTGTGCTGTGGCGGACGGATGTCATGGGGGCGTTCTCCTTGGATCAGGTGTAAGCCACGCGCTGAGCCAGCGCGAGGCGTCGTGCGTAGGTGCGGCGCAGTTGCTCCAGCAGCAACCGCGAATCGGGGTCGTGCGACAACGCGTCCAGGATCAACGCGGCGTTGCGGTCGAGCTCATCGAAGGCCGGCTTGAGCGCGAGCGCCTGTTGCGTGGCCGGTTCGATCTCGCGCATCGCCGCCTGGTACTGGCGGGTCATGCCGTCGGCTTCGCGCTGCATCAAGGTGGCCGGCGCGGCCGCGGCGACCTCGCTCGGCGCGGTACCGGCCGGGCCTTGCGGGGCGCGGAACTGGCTGCCGATGCCGATCGCCAGCGCGGCCACGCCGGCGGCCAGCGCGAACGGCGCCATCCAACGGTTGCGCGTGTTATCGCGCGGCCGCAGTACCGTGACCGATGCCGGCAGCTCGTGCACCACCGGCGCAGCCTCGGGTTGCTCGACCGGCGGCGATTGCTCGCCCAGCCGCGCGGCGATGCCTGCCCACAGATCGCGCGAAGGCGGCTGATCGCGGCGCATCGCCCGCAACTGCCAGCGCAACGCATCGGGCAGCTCGCCGTCGGGGCCGCGGCCCTGATTGAGATCGTCCTGATTGAGATCGTTCTGGTTCATGCCTGTTCTCCGAGCCGGGTGCGCAGCAGGCTGCGCGCGCGGTGCAACTGTGCTTTGGAACTGCCGACCGCCATGCCCAACTCGGCGGCGATCTCCTCATGCTTCCAACCTTCCACGTCGTACAGCACCAGCACGGCGCGGGCGCGCGGCGGCAAGGTGGCGACGGCGCGTTCCAGGTCCATCGACAAGGCGGTCACGTGGCCGGCCGAATCGGCGCTGCCGAGCGTGTCGAACACTTCCTCGTCGTTGTCCTCGAACGGACGGCTGCGGCGGCCGCGCAGTTCCATCAGCGCGGTGTTGACCGCCAGCCGATGCAACCAGGTGCCGAAGGCCGACTCGAAGCGGAAATTCGGCAGCGCCTGCCAGGCGCGGACGAAGGCTTCCTGGGTCAGGTCCTCGGCGCGGGCGCCGTGGTAACCGACCAGTCGGGCGATCACGCCGTGCACGCGGCTGGCATGGCGGCGGTACAGCGCCTCGAAAGCGGCGACCCCGCCGGAGGCGGCCGCGGCCACCAGGGCGCGGTCGTCGTCGACTTCGGTCGCTAGTGCGGCATCGGGCATGGTGTCGTTCACGGCGGTCAGCATACTGAGTCCGATGCGGGGTCGGGGCTCAGGGTTTAAGGGCGAGGAGTGAGCTGAGAGAAGTGAGGAGTGAGCGGGGGCGCGGCGATCGGGGCGGCCGCGGCGGATGGGGCGTTGGGAGGAGGCAGGTCGGCTCGGGCGGGCTTGGAACGGGACGGACCGCGCCAAAGGCGAGGAGTGAGCTGAGAGAAGTGAGGAGTGAGCGGGAGGCGCGGTGATCGGGGCGGCCGCGCCGGATGGGGTGATGGGAGGAGGCAGGTCGGCCCGGGCGGGCCTGGAACGGTACGGACCGCGCCAAAAAAGGAAAGGAGCGAGGCCCAAGCAGGCAACGCGCCCCGCTCGCTCCTCACTCCTCCCCACTCACTCCTGCTTCTTAGCTTTTCAGCGCCGCGGCGATGCGCTGCTGCTCATCGTGCAGGGCCTGCGGCATGCGCGGGCCGTATTCGCGCAGGTAATCGCCGATGCTGTCGAACTCGGCGCTCCAGCCGGCATGGTCGAAGCCGAACAACTTGGCGTGCGCCTCCTCGTTCAAGCTCACGCCGTCCAGGTTCAGATCCCCGGCCTGCGGCAGATGCCCGATCGGCGTCTCGGTCGCGCCGGCTTCGCCCTTGACCCGGCCGATCATCCACTCGATCACCCGCAGGTTGTCGCCGAAACCCGGCCACAGGAACTTGCCGTCGTCGCCCTTGCGGAACCAGTTGACGTGGAACACCTTCGGCAAATTGGCGCCGGCCTGATCGAACGACAGCCAATGGCTGAAGTAATCGGCGAAGTTGTAGCCGCAGAACGGCTTCATCGCCATCGGGTCGCGCCGCATCACGCCGACCGCGCCGGTCGCCGCCGCGGTGGTTTCCGAGCCCATCGCCGCGCCGACCAGTACGCCGTGGGTCCAGTCGCGGGCCTGGAACACCAGCGGCACCAGCGAGGCGCGGCGGCCGCCGAACACGATCGCCGAGATCGGCACGCCGGCCGGGTTTTCGGCTTCGGCCGAATAGCTCGGGCACTGCTTGGCCGAGACGGTGAAACGCGAGTTGGGATGCGCCGCCGGGCCCTTGGCCGCGTCGAAGGCATTGCCGCGCCAGTCGGTGGCCGCGGTCTGGCCGTTGTCCAAGCCTTCCCACCACGGCTGGTCGTCGGCGGTGACGCCGACGTTGGTGAAGATGGTGTTGCGCTGGATCGAAGCGAGCGCGTTCGGGTTCGACTTGGTCGAGGTGCCCGGGGCGACGCCGAAATAGCCGGCTTCGGGGTTGATCGCGTACAAGCGGCCATCGGCGCCTGGGCGCATCCAGCAGATGTCGTCGCCGACCGTCCACACCTTCCAGCCGGCCTGGCGATAACCTTCCGGCGGAATCAGCATGGCCAGATTGGTCTTGCCGCACGCCGACGGGAACGCCGCGGCGACGTAGTGGGTTTCGCCCTGCGGGTTCTCGATGCCGACGATCAGCATGTGCTCGGCCAACCAGCCTTCGCTACGCGCCTGATGCGAGGCGATGCGCAGCGCATGGCACTTCTTGCCGAGCAAGGCGTTGCCGCCGTAACCCGAACCGAACGACTTGATGGTCAGCTCATCGGGGAAGTGCATGATGAAACGGCGCTCGGGATCGAGCTCGCCGATCGAATGCAGACCGCGCACGAACTTGCCCTCGCGCTCGATCCGCTTGCGTGCGGCTTCGCCCATGCGGGTCATGATCCGCATGTTGGCGACCACGTACGGCGAGTCGGTGATTTCCACGCCGCAACGCGCCAGCGGCGATTCGATCGGGCCCATGCAATACGGAATCACGTACATGGTGCGGCCGCGCATGCAGCCTTCGAACAGCGCGTCCATCTTGGCGTGCGCTTCGCGCGGCGCCATCCAGTGATTGTTCGGGCCGGCGTCTTCGCGCTCGTTGGTGCAGACGAAGGTCAGGTGCTCGACCCGGGCGACGTCGTCGGGATGCGAGCGGTGCAGATAGCTGCCCGGATGGGTTTCGTCGTTCAGGCGCTCCAGGGTGCCGTCGGCCAGCATCTGCTCGATCAGCGCCTGGTTCTCGGCATCGCTGCCGTCGCACCATTGGATCTTGTCGGGTTGGGTCAGCGCGGCGACCTGCGCCACCCACTCGTTCAAAGCGGCAAGCGAACTGCCGGCGCCCCCCAGCGCCGCAGTCGTGGGGATAGCGTCTTTCGAAATAGCATTCACGGCATTGCTCTCCAGCCGGGGGACAACGTTAAGGGAATCGGTGACTCGGTCAGGACGAGGGAATCAGCGTGGCCATCATGTGCTCCACATAGGCCTCGAACTCGTCGTGTTGCATGCGGGTCTGGTGCAGTTGCAGGTTCAACTGCAGGAAGCCGACATAGGCGGCGTAGAGCAGGCGCGCGCGATGCTGGGCATCGGTGCGGCTCAGGCCGGCTTGGCGGAAAGAAGCGGTGAGGTAGTCCAGGCGGCGTTCGGACACGCGGCCGATCACCGGCTGCACGGCCGGGTGATCCAGCGCCTTGAGCAGCTCGGAATAGATGACGTGCGACTTCACCTCGTGCGCGACGAGGTGGAACAGCGAACGCAAACGCTGGCGCGGATCGGGAATCGGTTCGAGCTGGCCGAACACGGTTTCCTGCTCGACCTTCTCCCAACGCTCCAACGCCGCGACCAGCAACGCATCGCGCGAGGGGAAGTGCCAATAGAAGCTGCCCTTGGTCACACCGAGCCGGCGCGCGAGCGGTTCCACCGCGACCGCGGCGACACCTTGCTCAGCGATCAGATCGAGCGCGGCCTGGGCCCAGTCGTCGGCGCTGAGCCGACCGCTGCGTTCGGGCTTGGGTTCCGTCTTGGCATCGCCGGCAACGGCGGCGGACGGGGCGTCGAGCTTGGGCTCGGGCTTGTTCGAGGCGGGCGGGTTCATGGATGACAAGTTTAACCATACGGCATGGTCGGGAACAGTACGCAGTGCAGCAAAAAGCAGGGAATGGGGAACAGGGAACGGTGATTCGTGAAGAACGGCGGGGAAAACCGCGGCCGGATGCTGCGCTGCAGCAGAAAAGCGGCGGATTTATGGGCTCTGGCGGGCTCGCGGCCGCGGTTTCGTGCGTTCCAGAACCGCTCATGCCCGTTCGGTTGACAGCACCGAATTGCAATTCCATACTCGGCCGTATGTTACCCGTTTGATGCCAGCGTTTGAATGCCGGATCCAGCGACCGCGCAAGCCGCGTTCGCGCCGATTCGGCGCCGACATCACGCGAGCCCCACTAGCCTGAGTACAGCCGCATCCTCTGGAGCGCCGTCATGAGTATCGCGATCCCCTTCCTTGCTTTTCTAATCATCGGCGCGGTCGCCGCGTACCACCGCCTGCGTCTGCCGGTGTGGGCCGCACTGACCGCCACCGCGCTGGTCGCGTGCTGGCTACTCGGCGCCAACCACACCGCGGTCATCGTCGCCGCCGTGTTGGTCGCGGTGATCGCCATCCCGCTGCTGATCCCGGCGATCCGCCTGCCGCTGATCACCAAGCCGCTGCTGGGCTTCTACACCAAGATCCTGCCGCCGCTGTCGGAAACCGAGCGCACCGCGCTGGAAGCCGGCACCGTGGGTTTCGAGGGCGAACTGTTCTCCGGCAAGCCGGACTGGCAGCAACTGCTGTCGCAGCCCAAGCCCGAGCTGACCGCGGAAGAACAAGCCTTCCTCGACGGCCCGACCGAAGACCTGTGCCGGATGACCAACGACTGGCAGATCACCCACATCGACGCCGACCTGTCGCCGGAAATGTGGGACTACGTCAAGAAGAACAAATTCTTCGGCCTCAACATCCCGAAGGAGTATGGCGGTCTGGGTTTCTCGGCGCTCGCCAACCACAAGGTCATCCAGAAACTGGCGACGGTGTCGAGCGTGGTCAGCTCCACCGTCGGCGTGCCCAACTCGCTGGGCCCGGCCGAACTGTTGATGCATTACGGCACCCAGGAACAGAAAGACCATTACCTGCCGCGCCTGGCCGACGGCCGCGAAGTGCCCTGCTTCGGCCTCACCGGCCCGTGGGCGGGTTCGGATGCCACGTCGATTCCCGACTACGGCATCGTCACCATGGGCGACTGGAACGGCGCGCGCGTGGTCGGCGTCAAGCTGACCTTCGATAAGCGCTACATCACCCTGGCGCCGGTGGCCACGCTGATCGGTCTGGCCTTCCGCATGTACGACCCGGACGGTTTGATCGGCGACAAGCGCGACATCGGCATCACCATCGCGCTGCTGCCGCGCGACACCCCCGGGGTGGAAGTCGGCCGCCGCCACTTCCCGCTCAACTGCACCTTCCAGAACGGCCCGATCCACGGCCGCGAAGTCTTCATCCCGCTGAGCCAGTTGATCGGCGGCGAAGCCTACGCCGGCAAGGGCTGGCAGATGCTGGTGGAATGCTTGTCGATCGGCCGCTCGATCACCCTGCCCTCCTCGGGCAGCGGCGGCGCCAAGATGGGCGCCATCGTCACCGGCGCCTACGCCCGCATCCGCAAGCAGTTCGGCCTGTCGGTCGGCCGCTTCGAAGGCGTGGAAGAAGCCCTCGCCCGCATCGCCGGCCGCGCGTTCGCGATCAGCGCCCTGTCGCAGGCCACCGCCGCGGCCGTGGCGCGCGGCGAAAACCCCGCCGTGCCCTCGACCATCGCCAAGTACCACTGCACCGAGATGGCCCGCGAAGTCGCCAAGGACGTCATGGACATCCACGGCGGCAAGGGCATCATCCTCGGGCCGAAGAACTACGCCGGCCGCAACTGGCAGGCGCTGCCGATCATGATCACGGTGGAAGGCGCCAACATCATGACCCGCTCGCTGATGATCTTCGGCCAGGGCGCGATCCTGTGCCACCCGTGGGTGCTCAAGGAAATGAAGGCGGCGATGCTGCCCGACAAGGCGCAGGCGCTGCGCGAGTTCGACAAGAACCTGTTCGGCCACATCGGCTTCGCCATCTCCAACGCCGTGCGCAGCTGGTGGTTCGGCCTGACCGCCGCGCGCATCGGCGCCGCCCCGGGCGACACCTACACCCGCCGCTACTACCGCAAGCTCAACCGCTACTCGGCGACGCTGGCGTTGATGGCCGACACCTCGATGCTGCTGCTCGGCGGCAAGCTGAAGTTCAAGGAATCGCTGTCCGGCCGCCTGGGCGACGTGCTCAGCCAGCTCTACATCGCCAGCGCCATGCTCAAGCGTTACGAAGACCAGGGCCGTCCGGCCGGCGACCAACCGCTGCTGGCCTGGGCCTTCCACGACTGCGTGCACAAGATCGAACTGGCGCTGTCGGGCGCGCTGCGCAACTTCCCGATCCGTCCGGTCGGCTACCTGCTGTGGATGCTGATCTTCCCGTGGGGCCGCCGCGCGCAAGCGCCGAGCGACCGCCTGGGCCACCGCGCCGCATCGTTGCTGATGTCGCCCAACGACGCCCGCGACCGTCTGGCCGAAGGCGTGTTCATCACCCCGTGCGAGAACAACCCGGCCGGCCGCATCAACAGCTACCTGCAGAAAGTGATCCTGGCCGAACCGGTGGAGCGCAAGTTCCTCAAAGCGCTGAAGAACAGCGACATCGAAGCGTTGGACTTCCCCGCCCAGCTCGAAGAGGGCGTGCGCGAAGGCTGGATCACCGCCGAAGAACGCAAGCAATTGGAAGAGCTGCGCGAGATGACCATCGACGCCATCAGCGTCGACGACTTCGACGCCGCCGAGCTGCGTTCGGCCGGCTACAAGCCGCACCAGGCCGATGGCGGCCACGGCGATACTCGCGCCGCGGCTTGATGCCGGGATCGTGGATGCGATACGACGCTTGAAACGGAACGGCGGGCCCTCGGGCTCGCCGTTTTGGTATCCGGCCTAGAAACGCGTTCTTTCACGCCATCTCGCCACCCACCTGCCGTCATTCCCGCGCGCGTACGCGCCAATCCCGCGCAACCCACCTACCGTCATTCCCGCGTAGGCGGGAATCCAGGGCTTCATCGCTGCATGACTCTGAAGTCTCTGGATTCCCGCCTTCGCGGGAATGACAGTGGGAAAGTGCGACGCGACTCCACATAACCTCACGACGAGCCATAACCGCCATGAGCGCCAACGTCCTCACCCTCTACAAAAAACTGACCCGCTACCCCGCCGGCCACTGGCTGTTCTCGCGCGCCGTCTGCATGAAAGCGCCCTACTTCGGCAGCATCAAACCGCGCTTCGAATCCCTGGAACCCGGCCGCTGCACCGCCACCATCAAACACCGCCGCGCCGTCACCAACCACCTCGGCACCGTCCACGCCATCGCCATGTGCAACCTCGCCGAACTCACTGGCGGGGTGATGACCGACGTCAGCATTCCCAAGTCGATGCGCTGGATTCCCATCGGCATGCAGGTGGAATACCTCAAGAAGGCCGTCGGCACCTTGCGCGCCGTCGCTACCCCGGCCGCGCCTATCGTCGAATCCGACGCGCCCTACGACCTGCCCGTGAACGTGGAAATCGCCAACCCCGCCGGCGAACCCGTATTCCGCGCCCGCATCGCCATGCGCGTCTCCCCCAAACCCAAACGCGATTAGCCGAAGCCCCTGTAGGAGCGGCGCGAGCCGCGACCGCGACATCCGGCCTGCGTCGTAAGCGCGATGTCGCGGTCGCGGCTCGTGACCGAAGGAAATCCCGTGGGACGCCGCTCCTACGGTCGGAACCGAAACATCCGCATATCACCGACGCTCTTCCCGCTGCCACAATCGCCCCCCACAGCCGCATGGGCCATGCCATGACCGCGACCACGTGGATCTACCTAGCCGGCCTGCACAGCCTCGGTTTCGCCATCTTCCACATGGGCTTCTGGAAACTGTTCGGCTGGCGACGCACATTGGCGAACGCGACCATCGCCGACCGCGCCATCATCCAGATTCTCAACCTGCGCCTGATCTACATCGCTCTAGGCGTCGCCGCGCTGTGCTTCCTGTTCGCCGACGAACTGCACAGCTCCGCGCTGGGCCGCGCAGTGCTATTGGGCATGTCGCTGTTCTGGGTCGGCCGCACCATCGAGCAATTCGTCTTCTTGCGGATCAACCGACCGATGATTCACGTGTTGACCGCACTGTTCGTCTTAGGCGCGGCTTTATTCGCGATTCCGCTATGGATTTCGCTTTGATCCACACCACGTGCATCGTCGTTGTGCACTATCGAAAAAACTTCGCGAACCGCTATTGACAAGGTTTTTTGCGAGTCGCAGTCTTCGCGCAGGAGCCTAGAAACTCCTTACGTAGCGGTAGCCACCTCCGAAACACCGGTGGTTTTTTTGTGCCCGTTCTTCAGGCACTGCCGACGCATGCGCCCTGCGTCGGGAGGGCGGTGAATACAACACCCGCAAGGGGAATAAGCCCGCCGTCTACGTACGGTTTCTAGCCTCCCGACACCCCGCCTGCATGTTCATGCAGAGCGGGCTACTCACATGGAGAGGAGTAACGCATATGCCCCGAAGAACCCCGTCCGCGATTCCCGCGGACCACGTCCTGCTACCTGTCGATGCCTATCTTGGCTTGCAAGCCTTCCACAACGAACTGATCGGCATCGCCCAAACCATCGATCCCGCCGACGCGCCTTCGCCCGCCATCCGTAAGCCCGAACAATCGCGCCGCCGCGCCCTGGCCCGAGTGTTCCGCCTGTGGGCCGATCAAGTCCACGGCAACCTCCAAGCGATCCGCTCCAAGTAAGCCCGTTCACCGCCGACCTGCCGCCGTCCAGCCCGCGGCGGCCCCTGGCGCGTCCGCAACAGCAACTTGGAACAGCCTGCTCCCGCGAACCGCACGTGCCCGGCACGTTGCGCGCCAGCCGATTCGCCTTGCGGGAAATTGCCGCCGGCTTGCGCACCGCCGCTAGGACCCGAACGGCCATACGGGCGCCTACAGGGCGTCAGTTGTGCCGGCGCCTTAAACACCTGTCCGGGGCGCCCGCGAATGAGCGATTGCCTAGCACACCGGTCGGTTTCCGAAGGCAGGCGTCGTCCGGCCCGCCGGCCCCCTTCGGACGCCGGAGAACCCTTAACCAAAGGCGTCGGCCGGTATATCCAGCTTGCAATCACCTATCAAATTGATAGGCTAGACTCGTAGAGGAAAGGATGCCCGTCAGCAAATTCAGAATCACCGCCAGGCAGTTGGAACCGCGCGTTCACGAGGCGGCGAAGGATTCGTTCAACGTCACCATCGTTCCCGCCCCGATGAAACGCAGCATGGCCGGGATGACGACTTACTTGCAGATCATCGAATGCTTGCGCAAGGGAACCATCGTCGGCAAACCGGTGTTTAGAGAGGATGGATTCTGGGAGTTCCGCATGGAGCGTTTCTCTGCCAATCAGTGGCACGCATTTCGGGTGTACGCATCGGTAGAAGGCGCGCGCGTCGTCGAACTGATCGTCGACATCAAACAACACCTAGAAGACAGGGGGATTTGACATGTACCGCTACCTCGGCGCGGGCCTGTCCAACGTATTTCTGAAGAACGGCTACAAGACCGTCAAGACGCCGTTCGGACAGGGCGTAAAGATTCACGACGTGGACGGCCTGCACGATGCGCTGGCCGAAGCGATCGTAGCCAGCCCCAATCCGGTGAACGGCCAGGAGTTCCGTTTTTTGCGCAATCAGCTGGAATTGTCGCAAGCGGCGCTGGCGGAGCTATTGGGCACCAGCGAGCAATCGGTGGCCCGCTGGGAAACGGGCAAGAGCAAAAAAGTCGATGCGACCGCGGAACGGCTGCTGCGGGTTCTGTACAAGTCGGCGAAATGCGGCGAGAAGAAGTTCGCGCCGGTGCTCAAGATGTTGCAGGCATTGGAATGCGCGCCCGGCGCTCCGCGCCAATTCGTTGCGACTGAAGTGCGCGACAGCTGGCGGGCGAAAACCGAGGCGGCCTCGGCGGCGTAACCTACGTCGCAGTCTGAATTTTGTACCGGCCCTCAAAGGTTCAAGCTTCGACCCACTTGGTTTACTCGCGAAACGCACCCTTCTTCATACGCGCGCACCCACCCTTTTTGGTGAAGAACGGCGGCTCCACCGCGATTTCGCTATGGCATCGGTGCCCGACGTCGTATTGAACTCGCCGATACTTGAATCCGTACTTCTTCTGTAGCGAATCCAGAGCGCACGACGCTCGCAGGTCTCCAACTCGCGTCAGGCAGTG
This sequence comes from Pseudomonas sp. CGJS7, assembly GCF_036961695.1. Classification (NCBI taxonomy): domain Bacteria; kingdom Pseudomonadati; phylum Pseudomonadota; class Gammaproteobacteria; order Pseudomonadales; family Pseudomonadaceae; genus Pseudomonas; species Pseudomonas sp. CGJS7. The sequence continues at coordinate 26,629 of NZ_JBAMDI010000038.1, forward strand.
CTTCGCCGAACGCGCGACTATGCTTTCCGCCACATCGCGCCTGCGCTTTGTGTAGTCCTCATCTGGATCGAGGAAGTAGAACAAGACGAACACCGCATCCCAGGCTTCTTTAGTCGACTTCGCGCTGACGCCCACCACCTGCTGACACCAGTCGCCACCGCAGAACTCCACGGATCCTTTCGCGGCATCAGGCCAGTGTTTCGCCTCGGGATAATCGCTCTTGAGTACTTCAAGCGTCTGCGGCTCAGCGGAAGCCGCGCGAACGTCGGGCGCTGCAACGAACAAGGCCGTAAGCAAGACCGAAACTGCAAGCATGCGCATTGCATCACCATCCTGTTGGCGACTACTTATAGGAGATCTCTTTCCCTCGCTTAAGGATAAAGACGTTACCGCCCAGTCGGCTACAGATTTCGGTCAGGCCAGCCCGTCCCGCGACGGGACTCGGATAAAGCAAAAGCCCCGCACTCGGCGGGGCTTTTGCGTTTGAACTGGCTCAGGCCGCGGCCTCAGGCTCAGGCTCCACCTGCGCCGGCTGCCCCATCGACATCAACACCAACCCCACCACCACCGACAACCCGACCAGCGCCGCCGCGGCGTAACCAACCCCGCCCACGCCAACCACATCGATCACCCGGCCGCCAACGATGGCGCCGACGCCGATGCCCAGGTTCGCGCCGGACACGTTGAGCGCTGCGGCGAACGCCGGCGCTTGCGGCGCCGACTTCATCACCCGCACATGGCTGACCGGGAACAGCGCGGCCTGGGTGATGCCCCACAGGGCCAGCGCGATCGCGAACAGCGGCAGCGCCTGCACCGACGGCACCACCAGGATCAGGCCCATCGCCAGCGGCACGCTGAAGATCAGCGAGGCGCGCAGCGGGTGGCGGTCGACGATGCGGCCGCCCAGGGTGTTGCCGATCAGGCCGACGGCGCCGAACGCCATCAGCGCCCAGCCGACCACCGCGCCGTTGAAGCCGGCCAGGCGTTCGAACATGTCGGCCAGGTAGGTGTAGGCGGTGAACATGCCGGCGAACAGGATCACCGACATCAGCACGTTGCCGACCACGCGCGGGTCGCGCAGGACGCGGAACTGTTCGGCCAAACGCGGCGGCTGCGCGCCGCGGCTGTCGGGCAGGAAGGCGTAGAGCATGCCGGCCTTGAGCAGCGAGGCCACCGCCAGGGCGACGAACGCCGCGCGCCAGCCGAAGGCGTCGGCGATCAGGGTGCCGGTGGGGACGCCGATCACGGTGGCGCAGATCACGCCGAAGGAAATCATCGAGATCGCGCGGCCGGCGCGTTCCTGGCCGGCGATGTCGACGGCGGTCTCGCTGGCCAGCGCCCAGAACACCGGCACGCCGAGCGCGGGGATCAGCCGCGCGAACGCCATCACGCCCAGGTTCGGCGCCAGCGCCGCGACCACGTTGGAGGCGGCGAACAGCAGCAACACGATGATGAAAAGGCGCTTGCGCTCGAAGCGGGCGAAGTACGCGGTCAGGAACGGGCCGCTGGCGGCGACGGTGAAGGCGAACAGGGTCACCAGCAAGCCGGCTTCCGACACGCTCACGCCGAGGTCGCGCGAGAGCGAGGGCAACAGGCCGACCAGGATGAACTCGGTCGTCAGCACGGTGAAGCCGGCCGCCGACAGCAAGATAAGAGGCAACAGCACGGGGGTGCTCCTTGGAAAGAGAAAGGTCGCCGCCGCGCAGGGAATGCCGCGTCGGCCAAGTCGGGAGAGGGGGATGCGCGATGAGCCGCGGCAGCGCCGCGTTTCGGCGCATGAGTTCACTTTAGGAAACGGCCTCGCGCGAATAAACCGCGGCGCGTTGGCTGCATTGTTCCGAATCGAGGACGATGCGCGAACGCCTTGATCTTGCTGGTTTTATCGGGTTTTCCGAGATTCGGGACTATCAATCCCGCGACACGGCCTAGTCGCGGATACATGGATGCGGCAGTCTACTGCCCGCATTGGACGCGAACCGCCCGATTCCGATGCAACGGCAGGCAAATCGCCAGCGGAACTTAACTCATCGACGCCCGGATTGACCACGCCAACCAGGCCCGTCGGCGTGCTGCTTTCCGGTTCTGCCGCAACGGATAAGCCCCGACAGGCTAGCGACAGCGTCGTCGGTTAGATTACGCCGGAAATCGACGCATTCTCGCGCGTCGTTCCCACCCGGCCGCGCATGTCGAACGAAATCGACCCCAATCACGAAATGCTGCAGCGGCTGCGCGAAGGCGCGGATTTCTTGGCGCTGCATCCGCTGTTGGTGCGCTACCGCGATCGCGGATTTTCGGCCACGCAAGTGATGGACCATCTGGTGAGCTTGCGTCCCCGGCTCGGCGACGCAGCCGCCGACGATGTGGTGTGCGAGCTGATGGATATCGCGGCGGGATGGTGCTGCGCTCCGAACAAGGTCTGGTGATTTCGCCCGGCGATCCACCGTCGCGCATGAGCGAAGCCCGCGGCGGCCTGCGACCGACGCCGATCGAACGACAGACCGGCCGGCGCGACGGCCGTGGCCAGTAGCGCCCGAGCAACTGCGGAAGCCGTCACACCATTTGAAACATCCCCGCCCTAGGCTCGACGCCCTGTCCAACAAGGGAGTCGGAACCATGGCGAAAGTATTGGTGCTGTATTACTCGGCCTACGGCCACTGCGAAAAAATGGCCGAAGCCGTGGCCGAAGGCGCGCGCGAGGCCGGCGCGCAGGTCGACATCAAGCGGGTTCCCGAGTTGGTACCGGAGGAAATCGCGCGCAAGTCGCATTACAAGCTCGATCAGGCCGCACCGATCGCCCAGATCGCCGATCTGGAGCATTACGACGCCATCGTCGTCGGCACCGGCACCCGCTTCGGCCGGATGTCCTCGCAGATGGCCAATTTCCTCGATCAGGCCGGCGGTTTGTGGGCCAAGGGCGCGCTGCACGGCAAGGTCGGCGCGGCGTTCACCTCGACCGCGACCCAGCACGGCGGCCAGGAGACCACGCTGTTCTCGATCATCACCAACCTGCTGCACTTCGGCATGGTGATCGTCGGGCTCAACTACGGTTACGCCGGGCAGATGCGGCTGGATGAAGTGACCGGCGGCTCGCCCTACGGCACCACCACCATCACCGGCGGCGACGGGTCGCGCCAGCCGACCGAGAACGAGCTCGATGCGGCGCGGTATCAGGGCCGTGAGGTGGCGCAGACGGCGATCAAGCTGCACGGCTGAGCAGACTTAGCGCAGCCAAGTTGAAAGTGCTTGGAGCGGCAAGCAAGACCGCGCACCCACCCAACCGTCATTCCGGCGAAAGCCGGAACCCATTTTGATTTTGCTCCCACCGGCTCGGCAAACCCGCTCCGCCAGCGACACTCAATCGCCCCGACGCGTCCACGCGTCGGGGCGAGGCACCGTGCGGTTCAAAGTAACCACAGCGCCGCCAATGCCGCCAACGCCGGAACCGCTTGCACGTAGAAAATCCGGCGACTGACCGTGGCCGCGCCGTAAGCACCGGCGACCACCACGCACACCAGAAAGAACGTCGCCACGTCGACGCGCGCGCAGATCAAGCCCCAGACCAACCCGGCAACCAGAAAGCCGTTGTACAGCCCTTGGTTGGCCGCCAGCACTCGGGTCAGCGCAGCCTTTTCCGGCGTGTTGCGGAACACTTTCATGCCCAGCGGCTTGGTCCACAGGAACATTTCCAGGACCAGGAAGTACAGATGAAGCAGCGCGACCAGGGCGATCAGGGCGATGGCTAGCCAGTGCATGGGAGCGGGCTCTGGGGGGTGAGCGGCCAGCATAAGGCTTGTGGCGGCGGCTGGGGTCGCCCTCGCCGGATAAGAGCGTGGAACGCAACGGCGTACCCACTTCGCAAACCTTCCCCGCCGTCATTCCGGCGAAAGCCGGAATCCATTTTGCTGTTGCTTGTGACTTCGCCCTTGCTCGACGAAGCCAGGAGCCAGAGCAAGATCAAAATGGATTCCGGCTTTCGCCGGAATGACGGGGTGGTGGTTTACGGTTTTCGGAGATGGTGGATTACGGCATTCGGGAGTAGTGGGTTGCGGCCTTTGCTGGAACGCCTTTTCGGGTATCAGCCGCCCGCCTTATCGCGCTCATGCCAAGCCTTGAGCACCTCGGCCTCGCGCTCCGCGCTCAAGCCGGCCTTGAGCTTGGCCCGGCGTTCGGCCGGCAGCGCACGCCACCAGAGCAACGTATCGCGCACCGTCTCGCGCAGCGGCCGGTACACCAGACCGGCAGCCTGGGCCTTGCTCACCGAGGTCCGGCCAAAGCCGGCGTACTCGCCACTCGCCGGAATCCAGGTGGGCATGTCGCTCCAGGGCTTGACTTTCTGCGCTTCCAGAAAGTCCGCCGGCACCCAGGTCACGCTGGATTTCTTGCCCGAGGCGCGCTGCGATTCGCGCAGCAATGCGCCCATGGTCAGCGTGCCCGGCGCGCCGTCGGCGTTGTAGATGCCCAAGCGCGAGCCTTCGATGGTGGCGAGCAGGAACGCGGCCAGATCGCGCACGTCGATGAACTGGGTCGGGTCCTGGGCGCTGCCGGGCGCGAGGATTTCGCCGCCACGATCGGCACGCACCGGCCAGTAGGTGAAGCGGTCGCTGTTGTCGCCCGGGCCGACGATCAAACCCGGCCGGACTACGGTGGTACGCCCCGGCAGTTCCTGCTCGGCGGCTTTCTCGCACAAGGCCTTGAGGCCGCCGTAGGTTTCGCCGGTGACCTCGGTGACGGTGGGATCGGCCAGTGTCGCCAGCGGCGAGTTCTCATCGGCCGGCGCGTCGTTCTTGGCGTAAACCGAGACCGTCGACACCAACAGATACTGCTTGATCCGGGGCCCGAGCAGCTTGGCCGAACGCGTCACGTCGGCCGGGATATAGGCCGAAGTATCCAGCACCGCATCCCATTGCCGGTCGCCTTCCAGCGCCTTCATATCGGTCTTGCGGTCGCCGTGCAGTTGCTCGATGTCGTGGTATTGCTCGCCGGAGAATTTGTCCGGGTTGGTCTTGCCGCGATTGAACAGGGTCAGGGTGTGGCCGTGCTTGCGCGCGCCCTCGACGAAATGCGGGCCGAGAAAACCAGTACCGCCCATCACCAGCAGCTTGAGCGGCTTGGTCTTGGGTTGAAGGATCGTGCGCGCGGATGCAGGCAGCGCAAGCAGGCCGGTGCCGGCGGCACCGGCGGCGAGGAAGTCGCGGCGGCTGGTGGTCATGATTCACCTCGTGCGGGTTGGCGGTGCGAAACCGGGTCGGAAGAAAGGTGGCCGCCGGGCAGGCCGCGCTGCGCGCGCACGATGCTCCAGGCGCCGGCGGTCATGCAGGCGGCGGTCAGCGCGCCAGCGGCGAAGACCGCTTGGGTGCCCAACAGCGCGACGGCTTTGTGAATCCAGACGAAGGCCAAATCGGTGCCGCGGAAAATCGCGGTGTCGATCACCGCCTTGCCTTTGTAGCGCGAAGGCCGGTCCATGCGCGTGTACAGCGTCTCGCGCGCGGGCTTGGCCAGGGCGAACTCGCTAGAGCGCTGCAACACCTGCACGATCGCCACCATCACCGGCACCGGCGAAGCCAGCAACAAACCGAAACCGAGCAGCAGGGTCAGCCCCGGCATCAACAGCGCGGGCGCGACGCCATGGCGATTGAGCAGCCAGCGGGTCAAAAACAGTTGAATCAGGATCGCCAGCAGATTCACCGCGCTGTCGATCCTGGCGAAGTACGCCGTCGCCGCCTCTGCGCTGGGATAGAACTCGCGCGCGATCGCCGCCTGCTGGTTGTACAGCAGCGTCGCCGCGCCGACGCTGAAAAACAGGGTGATCGCCATCGCCCGCAGCACCGGCCGCTGCCAGACCAGCTTCAAGCCGGCCCACACCGAACCGCCCATCGCCGCCTCGCCGCTGTCGAGCCCGTGCGCCTGCGCGCGCTGGATCGCCCACGGCCGCAAACGCACGATGCACAGCACGCACACCGACAGCAACGCCGCCGATACCAGCAGCAGATTGGCCACGCCCAACGGCTGCACCAGCCACTGGGTCAATATCGGCCCGAGCACCGCGCCGGCGGTGCCGCCCGCGCCGATGTAGCCGTACAAGCGCCGCGCCTGCCGATCGTCGAACACGTCGGCCATGTAGCTCCAGAACACGGTCACCGCGAACAGGTTGAACACCGCGATCCAGACGAAGAACACCATGCCGCGGCCGGGCACGCCGGCGTGGAAGGCCCAGTGGAACGCGAACAGGCAGGCGATGAACAGCGCATACACCACCGGCAGAAACACCCGCCGCGGGAACCGCGCGACCAGCGCGCCGTAGACCGGCTGCAACGCGATCATCACCAGGAAGGTGCAGGTGAACAGCACCTGCAAGACGAAGTCCTTGAGCTGCAGACCGTGCGCCTGCGCCCATTGGATCATCGCGTGCGGAAACACCGTGGCCGCGTCGTTGGACGCGCCCATCGCGTCGCGCACCGGTCGCAGCACGTAATAGCCGCACAACAGGCAGAAGAAGTAGAGCAACGCCCACCACAGCGGCGGCGTGTTCGACAGGGCCGCACCGAATCGGCCGGGCGCGGGTTGGTTCGCGCTCATGCGCCGATGCTCCGCCCGACCGACAGCGCCCCGCGCCTCTGATACGAGACGCGCGCACGCCGATACCCGCCCCACCCGATTGGCTCGCGCATCCGCCGCTCCCTTTTCCCACCGCCAAGCTACCCGCGCCGATCCGGCGGGGCCTCTGCGGATGGTCATCCCAACCTTCGGCACAGACCGCGACCTGCGTCGCGGGCAGGGCGCCGGTCATCGATAGCCTTTCCACGGTTTCGGGCACGACACGGCCGTCGCCGGATAGCCGCCCTCGCCTTTCGCATCCAGGGCGGGAGCGCCCCGACCTAGATCGCTCGACCGTTCATCTTCGTCACCGTCGCGGCACGATCAAGGACGCGATGAACCGGCTTCGCGCGCCGCTTCTTCGGCGCGTACCTTCTTGGCGATCTGGGCCGCTTGCCTCAGTGCCCGGTTCCAGGCGCGCTGATCGCCGGGCAGGCGCCGCCCCGTGGCCAGATCGAAATTCACTTCGATATAGCGGGGCTCGTCGAGCTCGGGGTCGGTGCCGGGAGCCACCACCCGCACGATCAGACGTTGGCCGTCCGCAGAAATCGCGTGGTCGCCGTACCACTGCACCGAGCTGACCGAGTTCGGCAGCGCGTACAGATAGTCCTCGGGCAAGAAATCTTTCAACGCCATCGAGCGCACGGTCGCGCCCTTATCGTCGTAGATCACCACGACGTTGTTGCCGTAACCGGTGGAATGCCAGTTGTCGAAAGTGACCACCCGGCCGGTTTGCGAGACCAGTGCGCTGACCGGGCCGACATCGTTGAGCAAGGGGCCCGCCCACACCGGTCTCCATTGGCCTTGCACCCGATGTTCGAGTTTGCCCTGTGCGCGCTGATCCGCCGGGCGCGGGCCGGCGCCGGCTTTTTCCCGCGCCATCGCTTCGTCGAAGTAGGCCAACTGGCTTTCCAGCCGACGCGGCGTCGCCACGAAGCGCCAATTCTTGTCGGCCGACTCGTAGGTTTGCACGCGGGGCAAATCCCAACTGTCGGCATGGGCCGAGCCGATGCTGGCCAAGGCGATCACCAAGCCAAGTCCGAATAACCGGGCGCGGGTGCGAAGTCCTTTCATGTCGCCTGTTCCTTACCAGAGTCGCCGCTCATCAAGCCCGATCCCGCGCGCGCCGGCAAGCCTGAAAAATTACGCTCGGCCGCGCCGCTATCGATCCGTCCGCCCAACCGACGCGTCCCGACTCGCACCACCCAGCCGCAACCGCGAAATCTCCGGCGGCACCCCGAACCGCACCGGCAGAATGCTGGTGCCGATGCCGGTGGTCACGAACAGCGACTTGCCGTTTTCGATCAGATACCCGCCCGCATACCGTTGCTGCGCCGGCAGCACCGGGGTGCCGATCAGCGGCAGTTTCACCTGGCCGCCGTGGGTGTGGCCGGCGATGGTCAGCGAGGCGCGCGGCGGGACCTCGGGGAACAGGTCGGGGTTGTGGGTCAGCGCGATTGCGGGCGCGTCGTCGAGGACGCCGGAAAACGCGCGCGGGATGTCGTGGCGGGTTTCCCATTTGTCGCCGATGCCGACGATCCAGACCTTGCACGCACCGAACTGCGCGGCCTGGGCCTGGTCTTCGAGCACGATCACCCCGGCCGATTCCAGCGCCGCGCGCACTTTGTGGCCATCTTTCCACCAATCGTGGTTGCCGAGCACGGCATAGACCGGCTTGCGCGCTGTCAGCGGCTTGAGGTGCGGGGCCATTTGTTCGGCGGAGATGTAGGTCCCGCCGAGCACGCTGAGGATCACGTAATCGCCGGCCATCAACACCGCGCTGGCGTCGCTGGCCGACAGCCGCTCGACGATCTGATCGAGCTTGTCCAGGCCGTTGTGCGGCGAGCCGGTGTGGATGTCGGAGACCACGTCCAGGCGCAGGCCTTCGCATTCGCGCGACCAGTGCGGCAGCGCGAATTGGTAGTCGCGTTCGATCAGCTGCCGCGGTTCCCAGAAGAAGCCCCAGGCCAGACAGGCCAGCGCGCACAGCACCACGGTCACGAACAAACGTTGCAGCCACGGCTGCCGCGGCCATGGCCGCCAGCCGCGGGTCATACGCGGGTCCGTTGGCCGCGCGCGCCGCCGTCGGGCACCTGCGCGCCGCCGCGCTGGACCCAGCGGGCGATGTTCCAACCGACCACGCCCGCGCCGGCGGCCACCGCCGCGCTGATCGCGGCCAGACCGCCGACGCCGACGCCGACACTGCGCAGGCTGACCATCGCGGTCGCCACCATCACATCGCCGAACCGCCAGGCGGCGGTATCGACCGCGTTCTTGCCCTTGTAGCGCAAGGTACGCGCGGCGCTGGCGAACAAACTCTCGCGGGCCGGGCCGACCATGCCGTAGGCGAGCCCGCGGCTGACCACCAAGGCCACCGCCACCGCCGGCAGCGGTCCGATCAGCGCCGACACGCCTTGCGGCAACGCAGCCACCAGTTGGCCGTAGAGCGGGAACACCTGGGTCAACGGCACGTGCGCATCGGCCACCACCGCCGCCAGGGTCAGGAAGCACACCGTGGTCACCGACCACACCCCGATCACCGCCGCCGCGCCGCGCCGCGACAGCAGCCACGGCGTTATCAAGACCTGCATGCTCAGCGCCAGGATATTGGTCAGCAGATCCAGGTCGGCGGCGAAACGGGTGCGCGATACCGCGTCGGTGAAGGTGGCCTTGGAGTAGTCCACCACCAGTCCGTAATTGACCGTGCCGATCCAATCGCCCAACAGCAGCAGGATCGCCATCGAACGCATGAACGGGTTGGCGAAGATCTGCTTGAGCCCGTCCCACATGCCGCCGCCGATCGCGTCCTCGTGCGCGGTCTCGAACCGGCGCGAGCCGTGCACCCGCGACCAGCGCCCGAGCAGGATCACGAACACCAGCGCCACGCCCAGCAGCGTCGCCGACACCACCAGCAGCGGCGCTACCCCGATCACCCCGACCAGGGCGCGGGTCAGCGCCGGCCCGACCAGCGAGCCGACCGTGCCGCCGACGGCGATGATCGGAAACAACCGCCGCGCCTGGCCTTCGTTCCAGATGTCGGTCATGAAGCTCCAGAACACCGACACCACGAACAGATTGAAGATGCTGATCCACAGGAAGAACACCGTGCCCAGCACCCGCGGGCTCAACGGCCCGTTGTCGGCGAACAAGGGCACGAAACCGATCAGGCAGGCGATGAAGAAGCCGTACACCAGCGGCACCACCACCCGCCGCGGGTAGCGCGAGACCAGCCAGGAGAACACCGGCGTCAGCGCCAGCGTGGCGATAAACACCGCCGCGTAGAACCACGGCAGTTGGGTCGAACCGACCGCGGCGCTGAGCTGGTCGCGCACCGGCCGGATCACGTAGTACGCGGTGAGCACGCAGAAGAAGTAACCCACCGACAAAGCCACCGCGCGCCATTCGCCGGTATGGACCCGTCCGCTGGACAGGCTGGCGCCTTGCACTGCCGACATCGCGTCGCTCCGTGAGGGAACCGCCGCGGTACGGCGGGTTCTGCAGATCGTGGATTGCGGATCAGCGGCGCGGGGCGGTCTGCGCTCCCGTCGTCGCCCGAACGGCCGCCACTGCCGGCCGTCCGGGTTTGCCGGCACGGTAGCCCAAGGCGCGCAGCGCCGCCACCACGGCGTGTGGCGGAAACCGCGGGCGGCCGCCGTTGGGAGCATTTGCTCTAGTTTTGCCGCTTACGGTCGCCCGATCCGCGCGGCGAGCGACGCCGCGCCCTTGCCGGAAGCGCCAGTGGCCACCGAGTTCGACTACATCATCATCGGCGCCGGTTCGGCCGGCTGCGTGCTCGCCAACCGGCTCAGCGAAGACCCCGACACCCGGGTGCTGCTGATCGAAGCCGGCCCGCGCGACTTGCACCCCTTCATCCACATGCCCGCCGGCGTGGCCAAGCTGGTCAACAAGAAGGGCGTGAACTGGGATTACGACACCGCGCCGGAGCCGAATCTGGACAACCGCGTGCTGTGGTGGCCGCGTGGCAAGGTGCTGGGCGGTTCCAGTTCGATCAATGCCATGTGCTACATCCGCGGCGTGGCCGGCGACTACGACGGCTGGGCCGCCGGCGGCGCCAGCGGCTGGGACTGGAACTCGGTGCTGCCCTACTTCAAGCGCAGCGAGCGCAACAGCCGCGGCGACGACGCGCTGCACGGCAGCATGGGCCCGCTGTACGTGTCGGACCTGCGCTACACCAATCCGCTGTCGGCGGCGTTCCTTGAGGCCGCGCAACAGGCCGGCTTCGCCCTCAACCCGGACTTCAACGGGCCGCAGCAGCAGGGCTTCGGTTACTACCAGGTCACCCAGAAGAACGGCGCGCGCTGTTCCAGTGCGGTCGCCTATCTGGACCCGGCGCGCGAACGCCGCAACCTGCACATCGTCACCGGCGCGATGGTCAGCCGCATCACCCTGGAAAACGGCCGCGCCACCGGCGTGGTCTACAGCAGCGGCGGCCGCGCCTATCACCAGCACGCGCAGCGCGAAGTGCTGCTCAGCGGCGGCGCGATCAATTCGCCGCAGTTGCTGATGCTCTCGGGCATCGGCCCGGCCGATCAGCTGCGCCGGCACGGTATCGAGGTCGCGGTCGACGCGCCGCAGGTCGGGCAGAACCTGCAGGACCATCTGGACATCTGCACCCTGCAGCACTCGACCCAGCGCGTCACCTACGACCGCATCAGCGACGTGCGCGTGGCGTTCGACTACTACCTGCGCGGCCACAGCGGCCCGGGCAGCAGCAACATCGCCGAGGCCGGCGGTTTCGCCCGCTCATCGCTGGCGCCGGACGACCGCGCCGACGTGCAGTTCCATTTCGTGCCGGCGATGCTCGACGATCACGGCCGCCACCGCCTGTCCGGCGACGGCTACACCGCGCACGCCTGCTTCCTGCGCCCGCGCAGCCGCGGCCACGTCGAACTGGTCAGCGCCAGCGCCGGCGACAAGGTCCGCATCCAGGCCAATTATCTGAGCGACCCGGAAGGGTTCGACATGAAGATGATGGTCGAATGCGCCAAGCTCTCGCGCACGCTGTTCCAGCAGAAGGCGTTCGACAGCTACCGCGGCGCGCCGATCTTTCCGGCGCGCGAGGATCTCAGCGATGCCGAGCTGGTCGAGTTCGTGCGCGCCAAGGCCGAGACCGTGTACCACCCGGTCGGCACCTGCCGGATGGGCGACGATGCGGCCTCGGTGGTGGACTCGCAGTTGCGCGTGCGCGGCGTCGACGGGCTGCGGGTGATCGATGCGTCGGTGATGCCGACTTTGATCGGCGGCAATACCAATGCGCCGACGATGATGATCGCCGAGCGGGCTTCGGATTTGATTCGCGGGCGGGTTTGATTTTCAGGAATCGGTAGCCGACACGACGCTCTCCCCGCGCCCCTCCCCGATCGCCTCCCCCCTTTGAAAAAGGGGGGCAGGGGGGATTTGCTCTTGCTCCGAGGCAAATCCCCCGGCGCAGCCAGCCTTTCGCCCTACCCCATCACGCAAGCGCCAGCCCCCTTTTGCAAAGGGGGCGCATTTTCGGTGCGGCCATCTAAGATCGCCACCACATCGCCGCCGACAAAACCTCACCGCCTGGCCGCTCAGCGACGCTCGGATCGTTTACCCAATCTGCTCGCAGCCCGATCATTAATCCCTGAAAAATCAGAATCCTGAATGCGGTTGTTGTTCAATTCCCTGAGATCGGCGCTAGAATCGGTTCAACCCGGTCCACGCAGGCGCTGCGAGCGATGAAACACGATCCTTCCCGACGCTCCCTCAACCCCTGGCGTCTGGGCACGCTCGCCGCCCTGCTGACGCTGACCCTGGGTTCGACCGCGCAGACTTCGCTGCGCTGGCGCAGCGCCGACGCGGCCCAACCGCAAGCCGACGTCGCCCGCGCGCAAGGCCTCGACGGCACCGCCGCCACCGGTCTGCAGATCGGTTCGGTGCCCAACCTCAATACCCGCGTGCTGCCGCTGGCCGCCGATTTCGACGTGCGCCAGTTCGAAGCGATGGCGCAGGCGCTGGTCGCCGATCAACGCATCCCGGGCATGGCCATGGCCATCGTCCACAACGGCCAGATCCTCAGCGCGCGCGGCTACGGCATCACCGACGTGCGCAACGCCGAGCCGATCGACGCCCACACCGTGTTCCGCCTGGCCTCGCTGTCCAAGAGCTTCGCCGGCACCTTGACCGGCCTGCTGGTCAACGACGGCACCCTGCGCTGGGACAGCAAGGTCGTCGACTACATGCCCAGCTTCCAACTGGGCGACGCCAACGCCGCGCGCACGGTCACCGTCGCCGATCTGCTCAGCCACCGCGTCGGCCTGACCCACAACACCTACGACCGCGATCTGGAGAACTACGCCGACTACCGCGTGCTCACCCAGAAGCTGGCCTATGCGCCGATGACCTGCCAGCCGGGCACCTGCTACGGCTACCAGAACATCGCCTTCAGCATGATCGGCGACGTCGTGTTCGCCGCCACCGGCGATTTCTACAGCCAGGAAGTGCAGCGCCGCCTGCTCAAGCCGCTGGGCATGAACGACGCCAGCCTGGGCCTGGAAGGCATCACCTCGGCCGCGCGCTGGGCCAAGCCGCACGTGCGCGCGCGCGGCGGTTGGGCCTCGCTGACGCCCAAGCCGACCTATTACCAACTGCCGCCGGCCGCGGGGGTCAACGCCAGCGCCAGCGACATGGCGCAGTGGCTGATCGCGCAGACCGGCCACCGCCCCGACGTGCTGCCGCTGCCGCTGCTGGCGACCCTGCATCAGCCGCTGGTGGAAACGCCGTCGGAGATCCGCGGTTCCAGCTGGCGCCGTCAGCGCCTGACCTCGGCCGGTTACGCGCTGGGTTGGCGCGTGTTCGATTACGCCGGCCGCCGGGTGGTGTTCCATGCCGGCGCGGTCCAGGGCTATCGCGGCATCGTCGCGATGCTGCCCGAGCGCGACCTGGGCATCGCCATCCTGTGGAACAGCGAAAGCGGCCTGCCCACCGGCCTGCTGCCGACCCTGCTCGACCGCGCCATCGGCATGCCGGCGCAGCGTTGGCTCGATGTCGACGGCTTCGACGACCCGGGCCTGTACGCCTCCGAAGGCGCGACGCCGCAACACGATCCCACCGGCAGCAACGCGCAGAAGGCGACCGCGGCGCCGCACTGATTCGCGATTCGGCCCAGCACAAAAAGGCCCGCCATTGGCGGGCCTTTTGTTTTCTGGCCGAGGGAAGCGAAAGACCGATCGTCGCAGCGGCCTGGGCGGGTTCGCTTCGCCCGATCTTGAGTCCCGGCCTACGGCGCGCCGGTCTCCAAGACCTGCTTCAACTTCGCCAGGCCCTTGTCGTAGTCCTTGCCGACCATCGAATCGAGCAGCAGGCCGAACCAGCGCGAGACCAGGTTGTTGCCGTGTTCGCTGTCCAGGGCCCAGGTCACCCGCGTGCCGCTGCCTTGCGCCTGCAAGGTGAAGGTGCCGGTGGCCTGAGTGCCTTCCAGGTCCATCGTATTGACCACCTTCTGCTGCGGCACCGACTCGGTGATGCGCTGACTGCCCTTGCCGACCTTTTGCCCTTCCCAGGTCATCGTCGCGCCCACGCCGGACTCGGGGCCGCTGTAGGCGTAGCTGGCGGTCGGTTCGATGTCGAACCACGGCGACCACTCGTTGAAGCGCTTGTAGGAATCGAGGATCGCGTGCACTTCCGCGGGCGGGCGTTCGATCGTGATCGAGCGTTCGACGTGACTGCGCGAAGGCAACAGGAACCCGCCGACGACGAACGCGACGGCGAGCAGGACGACTAGGTAGAGCAGGCCCTTGAGCAAGGACTTCATTGGCGCACCCCCATGGTGGACGTGGACCGATGCTAACCAATGCCGGCCGCGTGCGGTGTCATGGGGCTGGGGTCGCCGACGGGAGGCGCGGTGGTCGCGGTGGTCGCGGTGGTCGCGGTGGTCGTGGTGGTCGTGGTGGTCGTGGTGGTCGTGGTGGTCGCCGTGGTCGCGGTGAGGTTAGGTGAGCCGTTGCGGGATCTTTGCGCGCGAGGTCCAGCAGTCATTAGTCGCCCCGCCCCGGCTTTGGCTACACGCAACTCCGGCGCCGACAGCGCCCCCCCCACCCCGTCATTCCGGCGAAAGCCGGAATCCATTTTGATCTTGCTGGTGACCTTTGCCGTTGCTTCACCGAAGCCAGGGCAAGAGCAGGATCAAAATGGATTCCGGCTTTCGCCGGAATGACGGCGGGTGAAGATTCGCCAAGCGGCTGAGGGTTCGCGCCGCAGACGCGCCGCCCCGCTCTCGCGACATCCCCACCGATAAACCCCCGCCCATAAAAAAACTCTCCCCCCGCCTGGGCTGCGGGGAGAGAGTTCTGATTACGGCTAATCGGGGATTTTTATTAGATCAGCGGAGCCGGGGTTGCCGGCATCGCAGCGGCCTTGGCCTTGCGCGGACGCTTGGCGGCCTTCTTCGGGGCCTTCTTGGCGGCCTTCTTAGCAGTCTTCTTGGCAGCCTTCTTAGCGGCCTTCTTCGGGGCCTTCTTAGCCGCCTTCTTGGCGGTCTTCTTGGCAGCCTTCTTGGCGGTCTTCTTGGTCGCCTTCTTAGCAGCCTTCTTCGCGGTCTTCTTGGCGGCCTTCTTCGCCGTCTTCTTCACGGCCTTCTTGGCGGCCTTCTTGGCGGTCTTGCGGACGGCCTTCTTGGCGGTCTTCTTCACAGCCTTCTTGGCGCCCGCCTTCTTGGCGGCCTTCTTCACGGTCTTCTTGGCGCCGGCCTTCTTGGCGACTTTCTTGGTCGCTTTCTTGGCGGAGGGTTTCTTAGCAGCTTTCTTAACGGCCATGGGATGGCTCCTCGTCAGTGATGATCAGGGATGATCAGTGGTAGTGCGGTAAGCCCAGTACTAAAGAACTCTGTGGTGGCAGAGCCGCGGGAGTCGGACCCGCGTGCAACCGCCGGCGCGCTGGGCGCGTCGGAACGGATCGGGGATCGCGTCCGGCCGTGGCGGCGGCAGGACCGATGGCGTACCCGCCGGAAGGGCGGGCGTGGCAGGCCGCGAAACGGGGCGGCCAAACAAAAACCCGGGCCGCCGAATGCGAACCGGGTTGCTGGAAGCAGGACGCCAACGATGTCATCAGGGATTTGGATGTCATCGGCGAAGAGAGCGTGGCCAACATTTCTGCAGAGGAAGCGAACCCTGCGTCCACCGTTTTGATTGTCCGGGCGGAGGTTCGAATTGTGCTGCGTGTTGTCGCGCTGGGTTTTCTCACTCTCTTGGCAGGAAGCGTCTGCTGGGCGAAACCTAATCACGCTTTTTCTGACTGTCAACAACCCCGGCGATTTTTTTTCCGGACCCAAACCCGGAACCGCGCCGCCGCCGACCGCGCGCGCGCCGTCGCCGATCGCGCGCGCGCATCGACGACGCGACAACGCGTTTCGATCGACATCGCTGAAACCCAAGCGTGGCGCGGGTTTCAGCGCACTGACTTTTTTCGATTCGATTTTTTTTCGAAACCGCGCGCGCGTTCGCCGACGCGTCGAAGGCGTCCTCGGCGACCTGTACCGGAAGAAAAAATTCCTCTTCGCGGCGGTCCCGGATTTCGCGTCGCACAAGCCCGATTGCGCGAAAGTGCGCGAACTTTTTTCGGCCGCGACGACCGCTCGAACGCCGCCGCGCGCGTCGGCGACGGGGCGCGGGAGACCGCGAACGCGTCTTCCGATACCCGAGCGAGGCGGTCGAGAACGCGGCGACGCGCGAGCGTGGACCGCGCGCATCGACGCCGTCCCGCGTCGGTCGCGGCGCGCACGCAGCTACCGTTCGTCTGCCCGGACGGCACGGTCGCGCGTCGTCGTTCGCACGCGCGCCGAGTCGGAAAGCGTTTACGCCGATCCGCGCGCGGGTCGCTCGATGGCGGCGGCGACGCGCGGCGCCGATGTCGGAATCCTGTCGCCGCATCGGCGCGGGCGAATCCGCGGGGCGAGCAATCGCCACGCGAAAGTGGCGGCGCGTGTGTTGCGACGACCGCTTCGCAGCGCGTTCGCTCCGCCCTGCCCAAGCCCGCGATCGCCGCGGGCCTTCACGCGGGATACACGCTTTCACGACGACGCCGGGCGCTTGCGTCATCCATCGCCGCTGCCGACGGCGCGGTGGTTCTGGTCGCCGCGAGTCGTCGCTACGGATCGATGGCGCCTGGCCGAATCGCGTGCAAAAAAACCGCGCCCGCACCACTCGCGCCAGCGAGCGTCGCAAGCGTTCGGCAGGTATTTCACCGAGGATTCGTAGCGACTAAGGCGAGCGAGCGCGACGACCGCGTGGGCGTTCGGCCCATCGCCACGCAATGCGACTCGCCGACCCTCGAACCCGTCGCGACGGTCCCCATCCGGTCGTCCTCCGGCTTGTGCTCTTGGTGAGGTTCGACGATTCAACTGCCCGCTCGCGAGGACGTCAGCGCCCTCGCCTGGCGACGCCCGCGCGCCGCGCGATCGCGCGCCTCGCGCGCATTGCCACCTTGGATTCGCATTCGACCACCTCGGCCCGACGTCGCCGCAAGGCACACCCGCGTCGCTGGCGACACCTCGCCCGCGACCGCCGTCGACGGACGCCGGCTGCATCGCCGATGCCGACGGCGAGCGCGCCGGCCGACCCGCGTTCGCGGACCGACCGCGCGAGGCGGCCGCGCAAACTAAAACGGGGAGCGAGTCCGGTGCCGCGTCGCGGTCCGGTCTGCGCTCCCCGTCGGCCAGGGCCGTCGCCGGCCGTGGCGGATGGATCAGTGGTCGTCTTCTTCGAGCAGCTCGGCGTAGTCGTCGGGCGCCAGCAGCTCGTTGAGCTGATCGGGCTCGTCGATTTCGACGGTGTAGATCCAGCCTTCGCCGTAAGCGTCTTCGTTGATCGTTTCCGGCTTGTCGGCCAGCGCGGTGTTGACCGAGGTCACGGTACCGGAGACCGGCGCGTAGACGTCGGAGGCGGCCTTGACCGACTCGACCACGGCGCTGGCGTTGCCGGCCTCGACGCGGTCGCCGACGTTGGGCAGTTCGACGTAGACCAGGTCGCCGAGCAGGCCCTGGGCGTGGTCGGAAATGCCGACGGTGACTTTGCCGTCGCCTTCGACGCGGGCCCACTCGTGGGACTTCATGAACTTCAGATCGCCGGGAATTTCACTCATGGCAGGGGCCTCGAACGTTGCAGGGAGCGGCGGGTAGTGGCGCGTAGTTTAAACATGCTGGCGCGCCATGGGAGGGGGGATGCGGTCGGAGTGTCGCGGCGGAACCAAATTCGGGGCGGAACAAGCGAAGCACAATCGCAGATACCTCGCGCAAGTGGCGGGCGGTGCGCGATTTCGATCGCCGCGGGCGGATCGGCGCGCGGCCTCGGCATAGACTGAATCGATCCGGACGACAAGCGGCGGCGGATGGTCGGCCGCGCCGAATCGTCGACGGCGCGCCCAGTATCAGCGAGCGCCGGTCCCGAACGGTTCGCGCCCGCTCAGCAACGCCTCGCGCAGCGCCTCGACCCGGTCCTGCCCCCAGAACGGTTCCTCGCGCCACACGTAACCGGGCAAGCCCGGCAAGTCGGCGGCGATGGCCGCGGCGGTGTGGGCCTGGTAGCGGGCGGCGACCGCGTCGCTGTCGGCCGCGGCGAGGATCGCATCGGCATCGTGACCGTGATCGCGCAACAGCTGCGCGATCACGCCGCGATCGGCCAGATCGCGGTCCTCGGCCCAGATCGCCCGGAACGCGCCGTCCATGTACGCGGCCGGGTCGCGGCCGGCGTCGCACAGGGCGATCGCGCAGCGGTCGGCCAGGCCCGGATCGACCGGGAAGAACTTCGGCGACAGATTCAGCGGCAGCCCGCGCTGCGCACGCGCGCGCTGCAGCTCGATCAAGCGGTAGCGCTGACGCGCCGGCGCGCGCTGGCCCAACGGCAGCCCGCCGTTGGCCGCGAACAGTTCGAAGATCCGCACCGGCTTGTAGACCAGCCGCGCGCCGGTCTCGCGCGCGAGCGCGAGCACCGGTGCGTGGCCCAGGTAGGCGTAAGGCGAGATCAGGCTGAAGTAGTAGTCGATCTCGATGGCGGCCGCGGCGCTCACGCCAGCACGCCGTCCTGCGCCTGTCCGTCGCGCACGAACGGGAACTTCACCACCCGCACCGGCACTTCCTTGCCGCGGATGTCCACGCGCACGTTGCCGGCCGCGCCCAGCGCGATCTCGCCGGCGGGCACGCGGGCGAAGGCGATCGACTTGCCCAGGGTCGGCGAGAAGGTGCCGGAAAGAATTTCGCCGTCGCCGTAAGCGGTCAGCACTTTCTGGCCGTGACGCAGCACGCCCTTCTCGTCCATCACCAGGCCGATCATCTGGCGCGCGGCGCCGCTGTCCTTCTGCTGCTGCAGCGGGCCGCGGCCGATGAACTCGCGCGCCAGGCCTTCGGCGTTGGCGTCCAGGGCCACGGTCCAGGCCAGCGCGGCTTCATACGGCGACACGGTGTCGTCCATGTCCTGGCCGTACAGATTCATGCCCGCTTCCAGGCGCAGGGTGTCGCGCGCGCCGAGGCCGGCCGGCTTGACCCCGGCCGCGAGCAACGCGTCCCACAGCGCGACCGCGCGGTCTTCCGGCACCACCACTTCGAAACCGTCTTCGCCGGTGTAGCCGGTGCGGGCGATGAACAGCGCGATGCCGTCGGCGGTCTGGGCCTCGCCGGCGACGAATTTGCCGAGCTTGCCGATCCGCGCGCGGTCTTCCTCGCGCAGCAGGCCGATCACCTTTTCGCGCGCGTTCGGGCCCTGCACCGCGATCATCGCCAGTTCCGGACGCTCGGTCACCGACACCTCGAACGCTTTGGCCTGCTCACCGATCCAGGCCAGATCCTTCTCGCGCGTGGCGGCGTTGACCACCAGGCGGAAGTACTGCTCATCGAGGAAATAGACGATCAGATCGTCGATCACGCCGCCGTTGGGGTTGAGCATGCAGGTGTACAGCGCCTTGCCGGACTTCTGCAGCTTGTCGACCGAATTGGCGACCAGATTGCGCAGGAAATCGCGCACGCGCGCGCCGCGCAGATCGACCACGGTCATGTGGCTGACGTCGAACATGCCGGCGTCGCGACGCACCTGATGGTGTTCCTCGATCTGCGAGCCGTAACTGATCGGCATGTCCCAGCCGCCGAAATCCACCATCTTGGCGCCGAGTGCGCGGTGGGCGTCGTTGAGGATGGTCTTCTGGCTCATGGGGGCGTGGCCTGCTGATGGGGGTGGGAGCCGGCGATTATCCCAGAAGCGCGCGGCGCGCGGCGGATCGGCGTGGGCTGAATCGTGGGTACGCAGCCGCATGGTGCTTGCGTGGGAGCGTGCGAGTGGCGGTGTATCGGGCGGATGGCGGCGTAACTGTGATTTCGCGGTCGCGGCTTGCGCCGCTCCTACAGGCAGCAGCCCGGCCGCGACGCGACTGCAAATCCGACGGTAGGCGCTGCGCGAGCTGCGACCGCGAAAACGCGGACGGCGGCGCGATTTCACCCGGGCGCAGTTACTTCATTGACGCGGTCGCGGCTTGCGCCGCTGCTACAAAACGCGGGCGGCGCGACGGCAAAAAACGGGCGATGCGCGGGGAAGGCGGTGCCGGGTTTATTCCCCTTCGGCGCCTTCGTTGTAACAGCTTACTTCGGTTGGCTTGACCGTAATGAAGCGGCCCTTGCGCCGGTCCAGCTTCACCGCCCAGCGCACCGCATCGAACATCTCGCGCGCATCGGCGCCTTCCACCGCGGTGTCGACGATGGCGATCACGCCGGGGTCGTTGACGCCGTCGATCATGCAGGTCGACATCGACACGCGCTCGCCGCGTTGCAGCTTCGGATACGGCACCACGTCGGTGATCTTCCAGCGCGCCTCGTTGCCGATCCGGCCGACCAGTTCGCCGGCGTAGAACTTCAACGAGCGGTCTTCGGCATCGTCGATGGTGCCGATGCTGCGCGCGCAGATCTGCTCGGCGCTGCGGCCGCTGCCGACGCAGCCGCCGGTGTTGGATTTGTAGCCGTCCGGATACGGCGGCACGACCCGGCCGATCCAGTCGCCTGCGCCGGCCTTCGGCTCGACCGACGCGGAATGCGCGGGCCGCGACGCCGCTTGCGCGGCGGGCGCGGTCTGAGCGGTGGGCGCGGCCTGGGCAAACGGCGAGGCCGTGGCGGCGATGCAGGTGCCGGACAACACGACCAGGCAGGCCGACATCGCCGATGCACGCAACGCCCGCTGGGCCAGCGCGCGCCGGGTCGGAACATGGTTATTGGGAAAGACGCCTGCGCTACCTACGCGCTCGGCGAACGCGCGACGCGTCCAGGCCCGCTTGGCGAAAGCCTGCTCGATCGCAACCGGCCTGGCGCGCGCGGCGGTCATCGTTCAACTCGCCGGCTCGACCCGCAGGGTCATGCCGTCGGTGGCGACCACCCGCACCATCGCGCCGGCTTCCAGCTCCGGCCCGCTCACGTCCCAGAACGCATCGGCGATCTGCACCCGCCCGCGTCCCTGAACGATGCCGCGTTCCAGCGGCACCACCCGCCCGACCAGTTGCTCGGCGCGGCGGTTCAACAGCGGTTGGTCGCTCTGCCGCTCGCGGCCGCGGAACCAGGTCCGGTAGACCTGGATCGAGGCGAAGCTCAGCAGCACGAACGCGGCGACCTGGGCCAGCACGGTCAGATCGGGAAACGCCAGCACCAGCAGGAACACCGCGGCCGCGGCCAGCCCGAGCCACAGCATGAACGCGCCGGGCGCCAGCGCTTCGGCCGCGAACAGCAGCAGCGCGATCGCCGCCCAACCGATGGTCTGCCAGCTCCACGACATGGCTCAGCCTCCGCTGCGCGGCGCCGGACGGGCGCCGGTCTGGCTTTGTTGGTTGGCCAGCGCGTCCTTGGCCAATTCGGCGATGCCCGCCAGCGAGCCGATCACCCCGGCCGACTCCATCGGCATCATCACGAACTTCTGGTTCGGCGCTTCGGCCAGCGACTTGAACGCTTCGATGTACTTCTGCGCGATGAAGTAGTTGATCGCCTGCACGTTGCCCGAAGCGATCGCGTCGGAGACCAGCTGGGTCGCCTTGGCTTCGGCCTCGGCCAGGCGTTCGCGCGCCTCGGCTTCGCGGTACGCGGCCTCGCGCTTGCCTTCGGCTTCCAGGATCGCGGCCTGCTTGTCGCCCTCGGCGCGCAGGATTTCCGATTGGCGGTGGCCCTCGGCTTCCAGAATGTTGGCGCGCTTCTCACGTTCGGCCTTCATCTGCCGGGCCATCGAATCGACCAGATCGCGCGGCGGCTGGATGTCCTTGAGCTCGATCCGGTTGACCTTCAGGCCCCAGGGGTGGGTGGCCGCGTCGACCGCGTTGAGCACCTTGGTGTTGATCTCATCGCGCTTGGACAGCGATTCGTCCAGGTCCATCGAACCGATCGCGGTGCGGATGTTGGTCATGACCAGGTTGAGGATCGCGATTTCCAGCTGCGCGACTTCGTACGCGGCCTTGGCCGCATCCTGGACCTGGAAAAACACGATCCCGTCGACCTTGACCACCGCATTGTCCTTGGTGATCACGTCCTGGCTGGGCACTTCCAGCACCTGTTCCATCATGTTGATCTTGCGGCCGACGCCGTAGATCACCGGCACCAGGAAATGCAGGCCCGGGTCCATGGTGTGGGTGTAGCGGCCGAACCGCTCGACCGTCCATTGATAGCCCTGCGGCACCATGCGCACGGTCTTGAACAGCAGGACCACGCCTGCGAATACCACGATCAACGCCAGCAGCCCGGTGCCCGTTCCCATGACGCCCCCTCCTTGTCCGATGGGCGCAGTATAGGCCCAGCCCCGCGACTGCGACCCTTCACGCCCTTGCCGCATCCTTGTCTGGGAATGCCGCCCGAACCGACTCCATCGCCGCTGCCCGCCCCCGCGCCCGACCGGCCGGCGTCGAGCTTCGCCATCGACGTCCCGGAGACGTTGCTGGCGCGCGTGCGCGCCGGCGAGGCCGCCGCGTTCGAGCAGATCTACCGTTGGTTCGAGCGGCCGGTGTTCAATTTGGCGATCCGGATCGGCGGCGACCGCGACGGCGCGACCGACGTGCTGCAGGAGACCATGTTGAAGGTGTTCACGCGGATCGGCGACTTCCGCGGCCACCGCGACGGCAGCGGCACGCCGTTCTGGGGCTGGCTGCGCCAGATCGCGGTCAACGAGGCGCTGATGCGGTTGCGCAGCCAGCGCCGCCACGAACACGCGCCCGAGCCGGACGACGAATACCTCGCCGACGACCGCGCTCCGCCGCCGCCGGCCGCGGCCGACGCCGCGGCGCTGAACCGGGCGCTGGCGCAGTTGCCGGCGCCGACCCGCAGCGTGCTGTGGCTGTACCACGCCGAGGGCTATACCCACGAGGAGATCGCCGCCTTGATGCAGCGGTCGACCAGTTTTTCCAAATCGCAGCTCGCGCGCGGCGGCCGTCGCCTGCGCCAGTTGCTGGAACCGGAGCAGGCCCATGCCTGATCGCAATTCTCATCCGCCGCGCGACTGGGGCGAAGCGTTCGCGCTGCTGCCGCAGGAACCCCCGCCGGCCGACGGCTGGGCGCGCATGGCCGCGAGCCTGGCCGCCACCGCCGGCGCCGCCGAGGCGACGTCCGATCCGACGCCGACACGCGCCGAGCCGCGCCACATTCAAGCCGCGCCGCGGCGCCGAGTCGCAACCCGTCCCGTGCGGCGCTGGGCGATCGCGGCGATGCTGGCCGCGGCGCTGCCGCTGGGTGTGTGGTTGGCCTTGAACGCGCAACGGCCGACGCCGCAGGCGCCCGCGTCCGATCCGGTCGCCGCCGCGCCCACCGCTTCGACTGCCGTCACCGCGACCGATGCGAAGCCCGACGCAAGCGCTGCCGTCGCAGTGCAGACGCCGGCAGTCAGCGACACCGGCCCACGCGCCGCAAGTCCGAACGATTCCGACCGCCGCCCTCTCGCTGCACCGGACACGCGGCAGGCGACGGCCGATCCCATCGCTCCGAATCGGTCCGCCGACGCCATCGCGTCGCCGCGGCGCTCCTCCGCGGCGGCCGAACGCATCGCCAAGGCGACCGCGGCCAACCGTCCCTCAACGCCGTCGCGCGTCGACGACGCCACGGCGACGCCGACCGGCGACACCGCGACTCGCCTCGCCGATACCAGCGACAACAGCTCCGCCGACACCATCGCCCGCCAGCTGCGCGATCTGCAAGCCGAGTCGGCCCAGCTCGAAGCCCTGGTCGCGCTGACCCGCGACGAACGCGTCGGCAATGCCAGCGCCACGGTGATGAGCGCCGATCTCGACCAACGGCTGGGCCTGATCGACGCCGGCCTGATCGACGCCGCGCTGTCGCCCGAACAACGCCTGGCGCTGTGGCAACAACGCGTCGGCGCGCTGCGTTCGCTGGCCGGTGTGGAAAGCACCCAGCGCTGGCTGGCCGCGCACGGCGAACGCTACGGCGACGCGCTGGTGCGGGTCGACTGATGCCTGTCTGTCTCAACGAATTCGCGTAACGGAGATCCTCATGTCCCATATCCGCTTGCTTCCCGCGCTGTTGTTCGCCGCGATCGGCGGCGCGCTCGCCGCCCCGAGCACGGCGCCGGCCGATGCGCCGCCGGCGCGCAGCTATCACCGCACCGTGCTGATCCATCCGGCCGCCAGCGGCGCGGTGCTGTTCGCCCAGGCGCGTCCGCACGTGCTGCCGATGCCCGGCAGCGCGCGCACGCCCGGCGGCCTGCCCGACCCGGTCGCCAAGCCGGTGTTGATCCGCGACGACATCCGCGGCCCGCAACTCGGCGTGATCCTGGCGCCGGACGACAACAAGGGCGTCGGCATCGTCGCGGTTACCCCCGGCAGCGCCGCCGCGCAGGCCGGATTGCGCAGCGGCGACCGCTTGATCGCGGTCGACGGCAAGGCCATCGCCGGCAAGGACGGCGACGCCCGCCTGCTCGGCGCGCGCGCGCTGCTGAGCGGGCTGCAAGCCGGCAAGACCACCCGCATCGGCTACCTGCGCGACGGCCGCGAAGCCAAGGTCGATGTCACCCCGCGGATCGGCGAGCGGGTGATGGTGTTCGAGAACGCCGACGGTTCGCAGATGGTCGCCAGCGGCCGGGTCAAAATCATGCATTCCGAGGACGGCACGCTGGACGTCAGCGCCAATTCGATCGAACACACCGCGGCGATCGCGCCACGGGTGCGCACCGAGATCTACCGCATCGGCCCCGACCAGGACTGCAAGGGCAAACCCTGCACGCTGCCGCTGATCAGCGAGGCGCTGCGCTGGAACGACCTGAATCTGGCCACCGTCGACGCCAAGCTGGGCCGCTACTTCGGCACCCAACGCGGCGTGCTGGTGCTCAGCGCGGGGCCGAAGCTCGGCGGTTTGGAAGCCGGCGATGTGATCCAAAGCATCGGCGGCCGCGCGGTGGCCACGCCGCGCGAGGCGATGGACGCATTGCGCGACAAGCCCGAAGGCACTCAGGTGGACGTCGGTTACTTGCGCGACCGCACCGCCGCCAAGCTCAAGCTCACCGTGCCCAAGGCGGTGGCCTGGGTGCCCCCTGCGCCCCCTGCGCCGCCCGCGCCTCCGGCTCCGCCGTTGCCTCCGACCGCGCCTGTGCCTGCGGCGCCCGCACCGCCGAAAGCGCCTGCGCCGCCTCCGCCGCCGGTTCCGGGCAAGAGCAGCGCGATGCCGATACCGCCCGCGCCGCCGGCACCGCCGCGGTGGGCTTCGGCCGGGGGCACGCATATCTATATGTCTCGCGTCGATTGAGCGAATCGATGCGGGGTTCGGGGTAGGCGTCGGTGCCCAACGGAGTTCCCGCGGGCACACGCCGCTACCGCTACCGCTACCGCGACGCGACGCGACGCGACGCGACGCCGAAAAACCCACACCACCGTCATTCCGGCGAAAGCCGGAATCCATTTTGATCTTGCTCTTGCTTGAAACTCTGGGGCAGCAACGGCAACAGCAACAGCAACGTCAAAATGGATTCCGGCTTTCGCCGGAATGACGGGTATGAAAGTGACGCGGCTGGACCGGCCACTCCGCGGCACGCGTCTACTAGATCGTCGACGCAAGCCGATTCGACCGATCCGCCAACATGCGATACCCGCCCCAAGAAAAAGGCCGGGCATCCTGCCCGGCCTGTTCCGATCATCGATCCGGCATCCCGCGTTCCTTCGCGGCCCGCGCCGGCAATCCTGGGCGGCGATCAGCGCCGCCGCGTCACTCCGCCGGCGCCGCGGTCACCCACTTGGCGAACACCGCGTCGATGTCCTTGTCGGCGACCTTCTGGCCTTTCTCCAGCTTTCCGGCTTGCTCGAACAGCGGAATGATCATCGCCATGCCATCGACCTTGGTCTTGAGCAGCACGCCCGGTGCGCGGCCCAGGTAGCGGTCCCAATGCGCGCGGACCTTGGCCCAATAGCCCTGGGTAGCTTCCCAGTACTTGTAGGCCGGCTTGAAGTCGACGTCCTTGGTCTTCTGGTAATCGTTGAAGCCGAACTCGCGCGCCAACTCTTCCTGGCTGCCGTCGGGCTTGCGCAGCACCTTGGTGTTGAACTGCTCGTGGGTCCAGCCGTTGGGGGTGATGGTGTGGCGGTTGATCGCGGCGACCGCGTTGTAGTCGCTGCGCTTGGTGTACTCGCGGCGCGGCAACGGGCGCCAGCTCGAATCGCTGGTCCAGGTGGCGACGTTGTTGTGGTAGTCCCAGCGGCCGGTGCCGCAGTAGCGCGGCGCGTCGCTGACTTCGAAGACGCACTGGGTCCAGGCGCCGCGGTTGAGCTCGGCCGGGATCTTGCGCACGTGCCAGGTCTGATCGGCGCTGAACTCGAAGCGTTGCGGCGCCTCAAAGGTCCAGTCCTGGCGCCAGTGCTTGGTCACGTGGCCGCTCTTGCCGTCGACCAGGATGTGCTGCAACACCAGCTTGGTCGGGGTGTCCTCGACCACGATCACGGTCTCGTTGCCGCCGCTGCGCATCGCCGGCGCGCGCTCGTAGCCGGGCTTGAGCAGCACGGTTTCGTCGAAGGCGAAGTCGACGATGTACTCGCCCTGCATCGCCAGAATCGAGGCGCGGTCGCGCTCGATCGACGGCGCCTGCGCGGCGGGGGCGGATTGGGCCAGCGCCAGCGGGCTGAACGACAGGCAGATCGCCAGCAGGCTGGCGCGGTGGGACATAAGGGTCATGGTTGAACTCGGTGGCTCTATGGCTTTGGAAAGAAAGGAAGGAAGCGATCTCACGCGTGCGCGGGCCCGGCGCCGTCGCGCAGGCCCGAGGCCATGCAGCAGCAGACATCGGCCCGCGCTTGCAGGCGCGCGCCCTCGCCCGCGGCGATGCGTTGCGCGCGCGCGTGGCCCAGCGCCGACAGCTCGGCGCCGTCGGCCAACAACACGCAATGGCCGGCGTCGTCGCGCAGCACCTGCAAGCGCAGCACCTGCGCCTGCCAGCGTCCGCGCAGACGGCGCAGCCAGCGACGACGCAAACGCGCCCACAGGCCGCTGCGCGCTTCGCCGCCGCTGTGCGCGGGCAACTCGGCGGCAGCGTCGTCCCAAGCGAGAAAATCGCTGTCGGGCAACAGGTACAAACGCCAGCACACCCGCCCGGCGGCGTCGCGGAACAACAGCGCTTCGCAGGCGTTGTCGCCGTCCTGGCGACTGACCCGTTCGGCGCTGCACGCCGCCAGCCAGCCGTCCAGCGCGTCGCGATGGCGGCGCGGGTGCACGCACAACACCGTCGCCACCGCCGCCAACCGTTCCGGCGACGGCAAACCGGCGCGGGCCGATCCGACGTTGGCCAGCGCGGTAGCGGCGATGAGCGACAGCGCGCGCACGGTTTACCAGCTCACCGCGACGCTGGCGCCGACGTTGCGGCCCGGCGCGCTGTAGCGGTCCAGCACGGTGCTGGTGGCGGCGAGGGTGCCCGGGATATCACCGTTGTCCCAATACTTCTTGTCGCCGAGATTGAACACGCCGACGTTGAACTTGGCGCCCGGCGCGAAGTTCCAGTGCGCCAGCAGATCGAGCACGCCGTAACCGGGCGCGGCGAAGCGGTTGGGCGCCGGCAGATCGCTCTTGCGCTTGGCGAAACGGCCGGCCAGCTCCACGCCCCAGACGTCGCGGTCGTAGGCCACGCCGACGGTCGCGGTCAGCGGCGCGATCGATTCCAGCGGACGGTCGGCGGTCTTGTCCTCGCCCTTGCTGTAGGCCGCGGCGAAACGCGTCGACCAACCGGCCAGCGACGGCGACAGCTCGCCGAAGTCCACCCCGCCGCGCAACTCGACGCCGCGGATGCGCGCCTTGGCCACGTTCTGCGACTGGAACACGATCAGCGGCGTCTGCGGCGGCGCGCTGACCTGACGGCTGGATTCGATGAAGTCCTTGTAGTCGTTGTAGTAACCCGACAACTGCGCGTACACCGCCTTGCCGCTGAAGCGCAGGCCCAGCTCGTAGCCGTCGCTGGTCTCGGGCTTGAGGTTCGGGTTGGGGATGGCGGTGTAGCCGAACTGCAGGTTGGTGAAGCCCAGATTGACGTCGTTGTAGGGCGGCGCGCGGAAGCCGCGCTGATAGCCGCCGTACAGCGACCAGTCTTCGGCGAAGTGCCAGACCGCGCCGAGCTTGGGCGAAACGCTGGTCTTGCTCAGATCGCTGACCTTCACGCCCGGGTTGTCGGTGGTGAAGATCGCATCGGGCTTGACCCGCAATTCGTAACGGTCCACGCGTACCGCCGGCACCAGCCGGAACTTGCCGTCGGCGAAGCGGATTTCGTCCTGCACGAACACGCCGGCGTTGCGGGTCTGGCTAACCGGGAAATCGCGCACCGGGAAGGTGTCGGGCGAAATCGTGTTGCTGACCGCGCCGGTGGTCAGATTGATCGCGCGGCCGTCGCGCTTCTGGCGGAAGTCGGTGTGCTCGTATTCGAAGCCGTAGGTCAGGGTGTGTTCGACCGAACCGGTGGCGAAGTCCTTGTGCGCGGTGGCTTCGGCGCCGTACACGCGCTGGTCGAAGTTGAATTCGCGCAGGCGCAGGGTCGGAGAAGGATTGTTCGACACATTGACGCGCTCCTCGCGGGTGCGCTGGGTGGTCTCGCTGTCCTGGCGGTAAACCTGCCAACGCAGCGAATCGGCCAGCACGCTGTCGAGCGAATCGATTTCGTGCGCGAACGACACCCGCGCGCGGGTCTGATGATCGTCGCCGTTCTGCGACAACACCCGCACCGCCGGCGCGCCGGGCATCGACAACGCGGTACCGCGCGCAGTGAACACTTCGGTGTCGGTCTGGTCTTCGCTGCCTTCCACGGTCAGGCGGAAACGCTGGTTTTCGCTGGGGGCGTACACCAGCTTGGTCAGCAGGCTGCGGCCGTCGCTGTTCTGCGGGTTGGGCTTGGTGCGGCTGCCGTCGAGGGAGTCGCGGGTGCCCTTGTTTTCGGTCTCCTGGCCTTGGTGATGGTTGACCACCACCAGTCCGGACCAGCGCTCGCCGCCGAAGGCCGCGGTGGCGCCGCCGTACAGGCCTTCGTTCTGGCTCTCCACGCCCAGTTTGAGGCCGAAGTAGGTCTTGGCGCCGTCTTTGAGATAGTCGCCCGGATCCTTGGTCACGAACGACACCACCCCGCCGAGCGCGTCGGAACCGTGCAGGGCGCTGCTCGGGCCGCGCACCACTTCGACTTCCTTGACCGTATCCAGATCGACGAAATTACGCCCGGCGTTGGAGAAGCTGCCGATCAGGAAGCTGTCGGACACCGACACGCCGTCGACCAGCACGCGCACGCGGTTGCCGCCCAGGCCGCGGATGCGGATGTCGCCCAGGCCGAAACGGTCGCGGTTGGCGCCGACGTCGATGCCGGGCTCATAACGGAACAGATCGCGCACGTTGCGGACCATTTCGTTGTCCATGCGCTCGCGGTCGATCGCGTTGACCGTGGCCGGCACGTCCTGGACCTGACGCTCGGTGCGGGTGGCGCTGACCACCACGCGGTTGAGTTCGTTGACCTCGGCCGCGGCCGCATCGGGCGCTTCGGCGGCGTGCGCGGCCGGCAAGGCCAGCACCACGGCCAGGGCCAGCGCGGAACGCGCCGGAATGCGGAGGGAGGTGGATCGTGCAGGCGTTGCCTGGAATTGGACGCGGGACATGCTTCGACTCGGATGAGAGGTGAGACCTAGGCGAGCTGGCATCCGAAACGAATGGGGCTGGCAGCCTTGGAGAGAGAAGGTGCTGGCGGGCCGCTGAGGGCCTGTGCGCTCGCCGCGCCCGGGGGACCGGGCACGGCGGGCGATGACGCGGGCGTTGCGGCGTTTGCCAGAGCTGCGGCGGGCCGGTCGGGGCCGCTGGAGCCTGCTGGACTGCAAACCAGTCCGGGGCGAGGCGGTCGAATCGGTTGGGGAGAGGGAGCCGTCGACAGCTGCTGGCGCTCGGTTCGGCCTGACCAGCAGGGTGCTGGACGGGCTTGGCCGGGACGCGTGTTACGCGGGATTACTTGGTCAGGATCAACTTGTCGTTGCGGGTGTGACGCAGGCGGTAAACCTCGCCGCCGTGGCGGATCAGCACCTCGCGCGCGCCGCGCAGCAGCGCGGTGCTTTCGATCAGAACGCCCTGGGCGGCGGCGACGACGGCAGACGTCACGGCCGCGGCGGAAGCCGGGGCCACGGCGGCGACGGGCGCGGCGACGGCGGTCAGGGAACGATCGGTACGGGGCTTGAGCTGCAGCACGGGGTTGCGCAGAGACATGGCGGTGACTCGTTCGGGGGTGGGCTCCCGAATGATGATAATGATTCTCATTTGCCAGTCAACACGCAAACACAGGAATCTGTGATCGCGCCCGTGAACACGCCCGCCCAGGCAAGCTCGGCCGACGGACGGTCCAGCTCTGACGGTCCCGTCCTGACGGTCCCGCTCAGGCGGTCGCCGCCTCCACCCGCTGCCAACCGGCCTCGTCGATCCGCCCGGCCAGTTCCAGCGCGTCCAGGTTCTGCAACAGCTGCTCGACCCGGCTGGCGCCGAGAATCGCGCTGGACACATGCGGATTGCGCAGGCACCAGGCGATCGCCAACGGCGCTGGGGCCACGCCCAGCTCGCGCGCCACCGCCGCGAACGCGTCGGCGCGCTGCAACCGGCGCTGATCGGAACTGCCCACCGCGACCCGCCGCAACCATTCCTTGTCGGCGTGGCCCAGGCGGCTTTCGCCGTCGAAGCCGGCGCTGTATTTGCCGGTCAGCAGGCCCGAGGCCAGCGGCGACCAGATCGTCGTGCCCAGGCCCAGCTCGGCGTACAGCGGCGCGTATTCCAGTTCGACCCGCTCGCGGTGCAGCAGGTTGTATTGCGGCTGCTCCATGCTCGGCGCGTGCAGATGATGAGCGCGCGCGGCTTTGTGCGCTTCGCGGATCAGCGCCGCCGGCCATTCCGAAGTGCCCCAGTACAGCACCTTGCCCTGACGGATCAGCGTATCCATCGCCCACACCGTTTCCTCCACCGGCGTGTCGGGATCGGGGCGATGGCAGAAGTACAGATCCAGATGCTCCACCCGCAGCCGCCGCAGCGCGGCGTGGCAGGCTTCGGCGACGTGCTTGCGCGACAGCCCTTTCTGGGTCGGCCGCGGTTGTTCGTGCGCGCCGAAAAACACTTTGCTGGAGACGCAATAACCATCGCGCGGCAGGCCCAGATCGGCGATCGCCTCGCCCATCACCCGCTCGGCCTCGCCGTTGGCATAGCCTTCGGCGTTGTCGAAGAAATTGATTCCGCGGTCCCAGGCCGCGGCGATCAGTTCGCGCGCGGTGTCGCGGCCGATCTGCGCGCCGAAGGTGACCCAGGCGCCGAAGGACAGCGCCGATATCTGCAAGCCGGATGAACCCAATCGTCGGTATTGCATGCGCGGACTCCAATCCAGGGGTCGATTGCAGGCATGCTACGCCCGGATCGGCCATGAAGAAGGACGGTAAGCGGCAATGGCAGTGAAAACCCGGGGCCTGGTGGTGGGCCTGATCGCGATCGCCGCCGCATTGGCGGGCTGGCAGTACTGGCGCGCGAGCGCGCCGCAGGCGGCGAGCGCCGCGCCGGACGCCAGCGCGCAGGAGCCAACGCCGCAAGCACAGCCGACAACTTCGGTTCCGCCCGTCGACACACCGCGCAAGATCGAGCCGATCCGCGACAACTATCGCAATCCCCAGTTGGCCGAACTCAAAGGCCGCGCCGACGCCGGCGACAGTCGCGCCTCGTGCCAGCTCGGCATGGAACTGCTGCGCTGCACCGACACTTCGGCGGCCGAACAAATGCTGGCCGCGGCCGAGGAAAACTCGCGCCCGGATCTGCCGCCGGATCAACGCGCCTACATGACCAAGCTGGAAAACCGCGCGCGGCAGATGCTGGCCGAATGCCGCAACACGCCGGCCGATTCGTGGAAACAAGGCAACCACTATCTGCGCCAGGCCGCGCTGGCCGGCGAGCCGGAAGCGATGTACCGCTACGCGCGCGGCGATTCGGTGCTGGTCGACTACTCGCACATGAACTCGCCCGAGTTCGATCGCTGGCGTTCGGAGGCCGGCAACATGCTGCAGTTGTCGTTCGAAGCCGGCTATCTGCCGGCGGTGTTCGATCTGATGGTCGCCTACAGCGACAACTCCTCGCCGCTGACCGGATTGATCGCCAACGACCCGACCAAGGCGCGGGCGATGCGGATTCTGATCGGCCGTCTGGCCGGCCGCCCCACCGATCGTCCCGAATCGCGTTACGCCAACCTGGAACCGGCCGCGGCCGCGCTCGCCGCGCAATGGCAGCGCGAGTTTTTTCCGACGGTGAAACCGCCGTTGCAGAAGATGCCGCGGGTGATGCCGGCCGGATTCTCGGCGTTGTATTCCGATGAGCCCGATCAACCCGCCGCGTGCTCGCAGTGATCGGTGAATCCAGCGAATAGAGCGCGGCCCAATGCAGCCAATAGAGAACGCTTCTTATTTGCTGCGTGCCGGCGCGGGGCCGGCTACAATCGCCGCACTTTCCTCCTCCGGGGAGTAGCCCACCCGCCGCCGACCAGGTTCGCGGGGGCATGCGTCAACACACTTGGCCCTCAGGCCATGGCGCATGCACGGCAGCCGCGCGCGATCGTGCCCCGCTTCGGGACCACGGCCGGCGCAGCGACCACGGGCAAGACCGAAGGCAGGCGTTGCGCGAAACCCGGGTCGGGCCGCGTGGCGTTTGCTTTCGTGTCCACGCGAATGCCCGACCCCGGAGTTGTTATGGATCTGTCCTCTTTCCCGGCCTGGGTCGTCGCCACCGGGGTGTCCACCAGCACCGTCGCGCTCGCCGAAATCGGCGACAAGACGCAATTGCTGGCCCTGCTGCTGGCCGCGCGCTTCCGCAAGCCCTGGCCGATCATCGCCGGCATCCTGCTCGCGACCTTGCTCAACCACGCCCTCGCCGCCTGGTTCGGCACCCTGGTCGCGCAGTGGCTCAAACCCGAGGTGTTGCGCTGGGTGGTCGCGGCCAGCTTCCTGGCGGTGGCGCTGTGGACGCTCAAGCCCGATCAGCTCGATGAGGGCGAGACCAAGTTCTCCGCGCGCGGCGCCTTCATCGCCACCACCATCGCGTTCTTCTTCGCCGAAATCGGCGACAAGACCCAGATCGCTACTGTGCTACTGGCGACCCGCTACGAGCCGCTGTGGGCGGTGATCGTCGGCACCACGGTCGGCATGTTGCTGGCCAATGTGCCGGTGGCCCTGCTCGGCAGCCGTTTCGCCGACCGCCTGCCGTTGAAGACCGCCCGCTACGTCGCCGCGGCGGTGTTCGCGGCGCTGGCGCTGTGGGTGGGCGTGCGCGGCATCGGCTGATCGCGCCGGTTTAGTCCGGCCTGGTTCCGCCCCAGCGGAGACGCAAGTCGTAATCCCACGCCGGAAACGCGGATCCGGCGTGGGCTGGAGCGGCTCTCGCGCTATGCTCGCGACGGCGGCGGCGAGCCGCAGGGACAGGAACCGGGATGTACCAAGGCGTAGGCGGTCGGATGCGCGGCGTGATCGTGGCGCTGTTGTCGCGACCGGACGAAATCATGCTGGAGATCGGCGCCGGCGGCGAGCTGCTGGTGGCGCGGCTGCGCGCGGTGCTGGCGGCGATGTTGCTGCTGTTGCCGCTGTTCAACGCGATCGGCGGCGGCAGCGTCAAGGAAACCATGATCGGCCTGGGCGGGGCGATCGTGGTCAACGTGTTCTCGCAATTGTGGCTGGCGCTGGCCCGGCGCCAGCGCCGCTACCGCTGGCTGCCCTTCTCCACCGCCGCCTTCGACGTCACCGCCACCAGCCTGGTGCTGGTCGCTTTGGCCGTGCAGCATCTGCCGGCCGGGCTCAACAGTCTGATCGTGTGGTGCGGCTATCTGCTGGCGATCCTGATGACCGCGCTGCGCAGCGACGGCCGGGTGACCTTGTTCTCCGGCGTGCTCGCGCTGCTGCAGTACGGCTTGCTGATGGCCTGGGTGTTCGCGGTGGCCGACTCGCCCGAAGACCTGATGTCCAGCGACTACGGCGCGGTCACCCTGGGCAGCCAGACCCAGCGCCTGGTGCTGTTGGCGATGACCACGGTGGCCACCTCGATGGTGGTCTACCGGATGCAGCGGCTGATCGAGATGTCCGGCACCGACGGCCTGACCCGGCTGCCCAACCGGACCTGGCTGACCCACCGCATTCCGCGCCTGTTCGACGCGGTGCGCCGCGACGGCGGCAGCCTGACCCTGGCCCTGATCGACCTGGACCACTTCAAGCGGATCAACGACGACTACGGCCATCGCCTGGGCGATCGCAGCCTGCGCCATCTGGTGGCGGTGCTGCGCGAGCAGTCCGAGCCCAGCGAATGGCTGGTGCGCCTGAGCGGCGGCGAGTTCCTGCTGGTGATGCGCAAGCCGCTGGGCACCGCGTTCGAGGAAGTCGACGCGATCCGGCGCACCGTCGCCGAGCGTCCGTTCGAACCCGGCCGCGGCGCCGAGCCGCTGTGGCTGAGCTTCAGCGCCGGGCTGGTGACGTTTCCGCAGGAGGGCAGCGACCTGTCGCGGCTGTTGCGCCGCGCCGATCTGCGCCTGCAGCGGGCCAAACAGTCCGGCCGCAACCGGGTGGTGGCGCGGGATATCTGAACGATCGCGCCCGAGTCGGCCAGATCGGCCGCCGCCCGCAGCCGCCCGCGCAGCCGCCGCCGGCGCGCATCCGTACGTTTTTCAAGCCTTCCGCACTGCACCCGCGTTGCGCCGCGGCTTGCCGCCCAGGCGCCCAGCCACTAGGCTGCGCCGACTAATTAGACGTCAAAAAGCCGCCGGGGCTCCGGCGCCGGGGAGAGTGGAGTGGATTCGATTGCACGCGTGGGCTTCGGCCTGTTCGGTTTGGCGGTGCTCGTAGGCATTGCGTGGGTGTTTTCGGTCAAGCGCCGCGCGGTCGACTGGAAGCTGGTCGGCACCGGCATCGCCTTGCAGATCGCCTTCGCCGCGGTGGTGCTGCTGGTGCCGGGCGGCAAGGATGTGTTCGACGCGATCGGCAAGGGCTTCGTGCACGTGCTCGAATTCGTCGGCGCCGGCTCGAAGTTCATCTTCGGCGACCTGATGGACGTCAGCAAATTCGGCTTCATCTTCGCCTTCCAGGTGCTGCCGACGATCATCTTCTTCTCCGCGCTGATGGGCGTGCTCTACCACCTGGGCGTGATGCAGGCGGTGGTGCGCGGCATGGCCTGGGCGATCACCAAGGTCATGCGCGTGTCCGGCGCGGAGACCACCAGCGTCTGCGCCAGCGTGTTCATCGGCCAGACCGAGGCGCCGCTGACCGTGCGCCCGTACATTCCGAAAATGACCGAGTCCGAGCTGATCACGATGATGATCGGCGGCATGGCCCACATCGCCGGCGGCGTGCTCGCCGCCTACGTGGGCATGCTCGGCGCCGGCGACCAGGCCGCGCAGGCGTTCTACGCCAAGCACTTGCTGGCCGCCTCGATCATGGCCGCGCCCGCGACGCTGGTGATCGCCAAGATCCTGGTGCCGGAAACCGGCGAGCCGCTGACCCGCGGCACGATCAAGATGGAAGTGGAAAAGAACACCGCCAACATCATCGACGCCGCCGCCGCCGGCGCCGGCGACGGTTTGCGCCTGGCGCTCAACATCGGCGCGATGCTGCTGGCCTTCATCGCCCTGATGGCGCTGATCAACGCGCCGCTGACCTGGATCGGCGAGCACACCGGCCTGGCCGCGATGCTCGGCAAGCCGACCGACCTGTCGACCTTGCTCGGCTACCTGCTGGCGCCGATCGCCTGGGTGATCGGCACGCCGTGGAGCGACTCGGTGCTGGTCGGCGGATTGATCGGCGAAAAGGTCGTGCTGAACGAGTTCGTCGCGTATACCCACCTGGCCGACATCGTCAACGGCAAGGTCGCCGGCGCCACGCTCAGCGATGAAGGCCGCTTGATCGCCACCTACGCGCTGTGCGGCTTCGCCAACTTCAGCTCGATCGCGATCCAGATCGGCGGCATCGGCGGGCTGGCCCCGGAGCGTCGCCAGGATCTGGCCCGCTTCGGCCTGCGCGCGGTGCTCGGCGGCTCGATCGCGACCTTCATGACCGCGACCATCGCGGGCGTGCTGACCCACTTCTCGGCGTAAGCGGCATGAGCAACGCCAGTTCCGGACGCGTCGTCGTCGTCGGCTCGTTCAACGTCGATCACGTCTGGTCGCTGGCCGCGTTGCCGCGCCCGGGCGAAACCTTGGCCGGCACCTACCACACCGGCCCCGGCGGCAAAGGCTTCAATCAAGCCACCGCCGCGGCCCGGGCGGGCGCTCAGACCAGCTTCGTGTGCGCGCTCGGCGAAGACGCCGGCGGCCAACTCGCGCGCGCTCTGGCGGCCGGCGACGGCATCGATCTGCGCGACCTGCGCAGCGACGCGCCGACCGGCACCGCCGGCATCTACGTCGACGCCGACGGCCGCAACAGCATCGTGATCGGGCCCGGCGCCAACGCCGAACTGTCGCCGGCCTTCGTCGCCGGCCAATCCGCCGCGCTGGATGCGGCGCAGGTAGTGCTGGCGCAGCTGGAAACCCCGGTCGAATCGGCCGCGGCCGCGTTCGCGCGCGCGCGCGAAGCGGGCGGATTGACCCTGCTCAATCCCGCCCCGGCCGACGCCATCGCCAGCGACGCCTTGTGGGCGTTGAGCGATGCGATCACCCCGAACGAAACCGAGTTCTGCGCGCAATTGCGCCGCCGTACCGGGATCGAGCTCGATCCGGATACGCTGGCGGCACAGGCCGACGCGCAGTTGCATGCGCACTGCCGGCGGCTGCTGGCGCACGGCAGCGTGGTGATCACGCTAGGCAAATCCGGCTGCTTCGTCTCGCACGCCGACGGCGCGTTGCGCGGCGACGCTCAGGCCTACTACCGGGTCGCGGCGGCGGCGGTGCGCGCGGTCGACACCACCGGTGCGGGCGATGCGTTCAATGGCGCCCTCGCCGCCTCGTTGGCGCGCGATGGCGGGCTCGGGTTCGCCGAGCATGTCGCTTATGCCAATCGTTATGCCGGCTTGTCGACCGAGCGCGCCGGCGCGGCGGTGGCGATGCCGCGCGATGCGGAGTTGAAGGTTCGGTTCGGCTGATCGCCCGCAAGGGCCGCCACGGCAGTTTGCGGAACTACATCGCGGCACCAACAAATGGTATCCAGCCAGTCCTTCGCATCTGCGGGACTGCGGAACTGCGTACGCGACTGCAACTCGGCAACCGCAGAAAACTCAACACGCCGCCGAACCAGGATAAGAAACTCGGCGCCGGACGCATACCTTGAGCAATAGATCGCGCTTCGCTGACCTCAGGCGAGGGCAGCTCCCTGCTGCGCATTCACGCGGGAAACGGCCAGCGATCCGATCGCCCGCAGTCACAAGGCGTCACAAGCCAAGCAACTTAAAACCAAACTACGAAGCCACATTTTTCCTTATCGACGCGGCGCGCAACCTACCTGGCACAGCACAAAACTCGTGTTTATCGATTAGAAAAATACAGCGTTATTGACCCTATCGTTGCGATCCATCGGCAAATAGACTTTTCCGGAAGCGGCCGACTCGCCATTGGCGACGGGTTTCCATCGTTTTTCTCTGTCGACCGTTCCCTCTCAATCCCGCGATTCTTTTCCATCCCTGATCGAGCCCAAGATGCATGTCATGCAGCGAGTCCTGACCTCCATCGTTGCTCTGGCTTTGTTAGTGACTACCGGTTGCAGCCGCGAAGAAACAGGCGCCAGAACACCGCAACTCGCTCAATCCCCGCCGGCAGAATCGATTTCCGACTCAGTGCGTGCCGTCGCCCAGGCTAATACAGGGACAAGGCGATCCGACGCCGTCGAGCGCATCGTTGCGACCAGGAGGAAATTCGCCGATAGCTATTCGCCCCTCAAGTCCCTGGCTGAGTCCGGCGACGCCGGAGCGGCGTTTCAAATTTACACGGACCTCAGACGTTGCTCATCGCTCAAGACTCGTGAAGAGGCGCTGGAAACGCTGGCCGCGGAATCTTCAGACAAAACCCTGACCTCCAACGTCGTTACCGAGCTCAGCGAAGATCGCATCGTTTGCGCCGGCCTTGGCGAAGAGAAACTGACGACGATGGAGCACTGGATCACGATGGCCGCACGGCTTGGACACCCGGAGGCTCAGATCGCGTACTTCTCCGTGGCCACCGAAAGATTCGACACGCCCGAGAAAATCGTAGCCAACATAGAAGAAATCGCACGAATCAAGAATGAGGCGCTCATTCATCTGTCCGCTGCGGCAAACAAAGGCAACAGCACCGCGCTTTTCAATCTCGCAAACCATTACCACGACGGCACTTTGGCCAAACGCGATCTGGTGAAGGCATATGCCTACATGCGCATTCTGCAGCAGCGGGGGGGCGTGGCTTCGGCGACGAGGCATCTGGATCTATGGCGCCGAGAGATGTCGGCCGAGCAAGTATCAAGCGCAGAGACCATCGTGGCCAATGCGAACAAGGGGGGAAGTTTGAGATGAAATCGAAATTGTTGGCCGGCGCGGCCGGCATCGCCGCCATCGGCATAGCTATCGCCGCGCATTATGGGACGTTCAACTGCGGATCCGCATGCACTTTAGATGGGGCCACCCCCGACCCGGAGACGGCAAGCTTCATCGCCTCCACGATCAACCAAAAAGTCAATCAGTGGAAAGCCAAGGATACCGTTACCGTTTGCAACGATAGAAGTTGCGCGACCTATCTTATGGCCTCGGTCATGGGAGGCATCCCTGGGATGCAGCAGATTTCCAAAGTACCGCGAGGCGGCGGTAGCGGCGGCCCGGGAGGCGGTGGCGGGTCCGGAGGCGGCAGCGGCGGTGGATGGTCTGGAGTCGGCGGCGGGGGATGCTTCGGCGAATGCGGCGGCAAAGTCGTTGTCGGACCGGTATCGCCGCCGAAGGCGGGTTGATACCACGCACGAATCGTCCGACTGGCGGTGGCCTTGCGCCGCCGCCAAGTCGGGAGAACGCGATAACAAGCGTCGCAGCATCATGTTTCTGGAATCGCGGCAGAGCAGGATGAACGAAGGACGCTTGTTTCGAGGCGAGCGAGTTGTCGACAGGTCGCTAAACCGTTGGGACTGGTCAATTTCGACAGTTGGCTGGCGCGACTTGAATAATTTCGGCGCAAAGTAGATTCGCCGGCGCTGATTGGCTGACCCGCAAAATCGCTTCCGCTCGGGGCCATCCCCACCGTGCAGTCCAGCGCTTGCTTGTGCCGGCACCATCAGACTGCTTCGTGAGAACCAGTTCCGCGAAGGGTGCGCCGTAGGGAACACAGCGCCCACCGCCCGTCCGGCAGCCCTTTAAACTGAGAATGGTTCGCATTAACATGCGAGCCCTGTCGCAGTTTTCAGGCCCTCCTCCCCATGCCCCGCCTCCAGATCCTCGCCAGCGCCCTGCTGGCCGCCCTTGCCGCACCCCTGGCTCACGCCGATGAGGCCAAGGACATCGACCGCGTCGTCGTCTCGGCCAGCACCAGCCGCACGCCCAATTCCGAGGCGGCGCTGGCCAACACCATCACCGTGATCGATCAGGAACAGCTCAAGCAGCAGCTGTCGGTGACCCAGGACATCTCGCAGGTGCTGGCCAACCTGATTCCCTCGTTCTCGCCCTCGCGGCAGAAGTTGACCAACGGCGGCGAGACCCTGCGCGGGCGCAAGCCGCTGTATCTGGTCGACGGCGTGCCGCAGTCCACGCCGCTGCGCGAAGGCGGCCGCGACGGCCATACCGTCGATCCGGCGATGATCGAGCGCATCGAAGTCATCCACGGCGCCAATGCGCTGCAGGGCCTGGGCGCTTCCGGCGGCATCATCAACATCATCACCAAGCGCGCGCCGCGCCAGGACGGCGAGAGCTTCCAGGACGTCAGCATCGGTGCCAGCACCGCGCTGCCGAACCAGAGCGACAGCGTCGGTTACCGCGCCTCGTATCTGTTCGGCACCCGCAAGGGCGCGTTCGATTTCGTCGGCGGCCTGTCCTATGCCAGCGAAGGCCTGTACTACGACGGCAACGGCGAGGCGATCGCGGTCAACGACATCCAGGGCGACCTGATGGACGCGCGCAGCCACAACCTGTTCGCCAAGGCCGGTTGGGACATCGACGACGACAAGCGCTTGCAGCTCACCGCCAACCGCTACGAGCTCAAGGGCAACAACGACTACATCACCGTCAACGGCGACATCCGCACCGGCCAGCTCGCCACCTCCGCGCGCGGCAGCCGCGAGGGCGAAGGCGCGCGTAATCGCTCGACCTCGCTGGTGCTGGATTACACCGACAAGGCCATGGCCGGCGGCTTCTTCAACGCGCAGTTGTTCTGGGTCGATTTCAAGGGCCAGTACGGCGCCACCGATTGGGAAGATTTCTGGCGCGACGGCCGCGACCTGCACTGGTGGGACCAGTCGCAGAACGTCTCGGAAAAAGTCGGCGGCAAGTTCAGCTGGTCGCGCGACAACCTGTTCGATCAACGCCTGCGGGTGACCTTGGGCCTGGACTGGAATCGCGACAAGACCTATCAGGAACTGGTGGTCGCCAAGCTCAAGTGGGTGCCGGAAACCGAATACGAATCCTGGTCGCCGTTCGTGCAGGCCGAATGGTGGATCACCGACAAGCTGATGCTCACCGGCGGCGTGCGCCATGAACGCGGCAAGCTCAAGGTCGACGATTTCAACACCATCCCGGCCAACGCCGGCGGCAGCCGTTTCGTCCGCGGCGGCTCGCCGGAAACCCGCGAAACCCTGCCGAATTACGGCATCGTGTTCGAAGCCACCGAGGCCTTGAAGTTCTACGCCTCGTACTCGGAAGGCTACACCGTGGCCGATATCGGCCGGGTGCTGCGCGGCATCACCACGCCGAACCAGAGCGTGGACAAGCTGGTGGATCTATCGCCGGTGGTGTCGGACAACCGCGAGATCGGCGTGGACTTCGACAACGGCCGCTGGCTGGCGCATCTGGCCGCGTACTGGTCCGATTCCGACCTGGGTTCGCGCCTGGCCTTCGACCGCAATACCCAGAGTTATTTCGTGGTGCGCGAGCGCACCGAAATCCGCGGCATCGAAGGCAATGTCGCGTTCCAGTTCTCCGACGCCGGCCGCGTCGGCCTGGGCTATGCGCACGCCAACGGCCGCTACGACAGCGACGGCGACGACCGCGTCGACAGCGATCTGCCCGGCATCAACATCAGCCCCGACCGGGTCACCGCGTTCTGGGACCAGACCTGGAACGACACCGTCTCCACCCGCCTGCAAGGCAGCCGCGCGCTGGATCGCGATTTCGATACCAAGGGCGTGCGCGTGGCCAGCACCGACGGTTACACCACCGTGGATCTGCAGGCCCGCTTCAAGCTGCCGCTGGGTCAGTTGAGCCTGGGCGTGGAAAACCTGTTCGATGAGCAGTACATCACCTACTACTCGCAGAGCACGCCGCGTAACGACACTTACGTCGCCGGCCGCGGACGGGTGTTCAGCGCGAGCTGGTCGCACCGGTTCTAAGCGCACAGCCCCAGCATCCAAGCGCCCAGCATGAGCACGAGCCAGGCCCCGCAACGATCCAAGCCGCGTTTTCGCGCGGCCTTGAAGTGGCTGCACCTGTGGCTGGGGCTCAGCGCCGGCACGCTGTTCGCGATCGTCGCGTTGTCGGGCACGGTGCTGGCGTTCCAGCGCGAACTGGCGCTGTGGGCGTATCCGCAACTGCAACGCGACGCCGCGACCACGGTCGAGCAACGCGGCCAGGCGCTAGCCCGCATCGTCGGCCAGTGGCAATCGCAGGGCATGACCTCGCTGGACTTGCCCACGGCGCAGATGCCGGTCTGGCAAGGCTATTTCCCCAACAACGAGCGCCGCTATTTCGACCCGGCCAGCGGCGAGTTGTTGTTGACCCGCAACACCGGCAACGACGCGGTGTTGTGGCTGCGCGATCTGCACATCCACCTGTTGGCGGGCAAGGCCGGCGAGCAGGTGCTCGGCGTGGTCGGCATCGTCGCCTTGTTCATGCT
This sequence comes from Pseudomonas sp. CGJS7, assembly GCF_036961695.1. Lineage (NCBI taxonomy): Bacteria > Pseudomonadati > Pseudomonadota > Gammaproteobacteria > Pseudomonadales > Pseudomonadaceae > Pseudomonas > Pseudomonas sp. CGJS7. Next base: position 68,679 of record NZ_JBAMDI010000038.1, read on the forward strand.
GATCAGCGGTTTGTACCTGTGGTGGCCGCGCTGGTCGGCGCTGGCCGCGAGTCTGAAGTGGTATCGCGGGCCGCCGACGCGGCGTTGGCTCAGTTGGCATCGCGGCATCGGCCTGTGGCTGTTGCCGCTGACCTTGCTCGCCGCGCTGACCGGCACGGCGATGGTTTACGACGAAGTCGCGCGCGATGGTTTGCGCGCCGCGTTCGGCGACGCCAAGCCGCGCAAGCCGCCGAAACTGGCTGCGCGCGAACAGCCGATCGATTGGGTCGCGGTGCTGCGGGCGGCCGAGGCGACGACGGCCGCGAACGGCGGACTGGCCGACGCGCAGTTGCGCCGCATCGGCTTGCCGAAGGTCGGCAGCGGTTTGGTGACCGTGCGCGGGCGTGCCGTCGGCGAATGGCATCCGGTCGGCCGCAGCATGGTCTGGATCGACCCCTACCAGGGCCGCGTGCTCGGCACCCTGGACGCCACCGCGCAAGGCCGCGGCTCGCGCGTCAACGAAGCGATCTATCCGCTGCACGGCGGCTTCGTCGGCGGGCGCGCGTGGCAGATCCTGATCGCCTTGACCGGGCTGATGCCGCCGTTCCTGCTGATTACCGGTTTCCTGTTCTGGCGGCGCCGGCGCGGCCGTTAAGGCGCCTGCGGCCTCACCGTTCATCGGCGCAACATCGCGATCAGGCCGGTGCGGCTTCACGAATCCGTTCTCTCGACGTGTAACCGGAAGTCACACGTCCGCTTCGCGCGGCTCAACGAGGGAACGAACATGGCAGGCAAGTACGTCATCAGCAAGCAGAGCAACGGGCAGTATCACTTCGTGCTCAAGGCCGGCAACGGCGAAACCATTCTCAGCAGCGAGAGCTACACGACCCACGCCTCGTGCGAGAACGGGATCGCCTCGGTGCGCACCAACAGCCCGCTCGACGCGCTCTATGAGCGCAAGACTTCGGCGAACAACAAGCCTTACTTCGTGTTGAAGGCGGCCAATCATCAGGTGATCGGCAGCAGCGAGTTGTACAGCAGCGATTCGGCGCGGGATCACGGGATCGAGTCGGTCAAGCAGAATGGGCCGAGCGCTACGGTTGAGGATAAGAGCGGGGGCTGAGGGCTGACCTCGCCTCTGGCTGCCCTCACCCCAACCCCTCTCCCGCGCCCCGAAGGAAGTCACCTTGGGTGGCAAGCGGGAGAGGGGCTCCAATAGCAAGCTATGGCGATGCCCTTCTCCCGCTGGCGGCGCCCGAAGGGTGTGCAAGGCTGAGAAGGTGGTCCGAAGGGCCGGATGAGGGCACGCGCCCTCACCCAGGCTCGGCGCCAGCCGGGCAAATAACGCCCCAAAACCCGCCCATCGCGGTCTGCTCTACAATGCCGCCATGCGCATCGGCCCCCACCACATCGCCCCGCGCGTGATCCTCGCGCCGATGGCCGGGGTCACCGACAAACCGTTCCGGGTGCTCAGCAAGCGTCTGGGCGCGGGCTTGTGCGTGTCGGAGATGACCACCAGCGACCCGCGCTTCTGGACCACAGCCAAGTCGCGCCACCGCATGGATCACGACGGCGAACCGGCGCCGATCAGCGTGCAGATCGCCGGCACCGTGCCGCAGATCATGGCCGACGCGGCGCGCTACAACGTCGATCACGGCGCCCAGATCGTCGACATCAACATGGGCTGCCCGGCCAAGAAGGTCTGCAACGCCTGGGCCGGTTCGGCCTTGATGCGCGACGAGGCACTGGTGGCGCGCATCGTCGAAGCGGTGGTCAAGGCGGTGGACGTGCCGGTCACGCTGAAGATCCGCACCGGCTGGGATCACGATCAACGCAACGCGCCGGTCATCGCCCGCATCGCCCAGGACGCCGGCATCCAGGCGCTGGCGGTGCACGGCCGCACCCGCGATCAGCAGTACACCGGCACCGCCGAGTACGACACCATCGCCGCGATCAAGGCGGAGTTGTCGATTCCGGTGATCGTCAACGGCGACATCGACTCGCCGCGCAAGGCCGCCGCGGTGCTCGCCCAGACCGGCTGCGATGCGGTGATGGTCGGGCGCGCCGCGCAAGGGCGGCCGTGGATATTCCGCGAAATCGCCCATTTTCTGGAACACGGCGAAGAACTGCCGCCGCCGTCGCTGTCGCAGGTGCGCGACATCCTGCTCGGGCACCTGCAGCATCTGCACGCGTTCTACGGCGAGGTCTCCGGCGTGCGCATCGCGCGCAAGCACCTGGGCTGGTACGCCAAGGACCGCCCGGAAAACGCCGCGTTCCGCGCGGTGGTCAATCGCGCCGACAACGCCGAACTGCAATTGCGGCTGACCCGCGATTACTTCGATGCGTTGGTGGCCGGCGTCGATCCGGAATGGTCAGCCGCGGCTTGAGCCGCCGCGCCGGCTATTTCTTCTGCTTGGCCTTCTGCTCGGCGTAGTCTTCAGGCGTCTGCCCGTTCTCGGGCACCGCGGGAAACTTCGGCGCCGTGCAGCCGGGCGCCTCTTCGAGCAGCAACACCGCCAGCACGTTCGGGTTCAAATCCTTGGCCGCGCCGCTGGCGGCGTCGACACCGGCGCCGATCAACCCGCCGACCAGCATGTTGCCGGCCAGACCGAACGCGCCGCCGCGCCCGACTTCGCTGCTGATCTGGGCCAGCGCCTGGCGATAGCCGGGCTTGCACAGCTCCACCGCGACCGGATGTTTGCGCTTGAGCTTGAGCGTGCACGGGGTGGAGCAGCGTTCGCCGTTGGACAACGACGCGGTCGCGCCGCCGGGCAGGCTGTCGATGGTCACCGCCTGGGTGGAACCGCGCACGAAGGTCGCGCAACCGGAACCGGCGAGCGTCAGGAGCGCGGCGAGGGCCAGCGCGGGCCGGGAAACGTGATGCATGGGGGAAGCCTCGAAGTGTTTTCCGCACGACCGCGGTCGGCGCAGGCATGAGGCCACAGCCGATGTGCCGGCGCAATCCTACTACCGGCACATAATCCAACTTTGAATTCCCGGCGATAGCACCGGCCGCGCGGATCGGCGCCACCGTACCCCGGGGAATCGGTCGGTTCGGGCTACTTCAACGCACCGCCGTGGGTACGCCCGCGCATCGCGGTCGCACCGCTGAGGTCGTCCAGGTCGGTCGCCGCATCGGCCACGGTCTTCGGCTCGTGCCAGATCCGCGTCCACATCGCCGGCAGCTTGTCGGCGGCTTCCCACGGCCATTTCAGCTGTTCCGGCGCGATCTCGCGCCAGGATTCGCCGTCGCGCTCGGCCACCGCGAAGCGGAAGCTGTAGTCGGGCTCGGCGCCCATGCGCAGATCGCTCAGCACCAGCCGGCCGTCGCGCTGCTCGCTCTTCATGAAGCCGTGGTTGAACCACTGCAAGCGATGCACGGCCGGGTAGCCGCTGACTTGGCTGTAGGCCTGGGTGTCGGAGGCATAGGCGCGGAACCGCATCGGCCCGCGATCGGCGACCAGGGAACGCTCGCCCTCGACGAAGCCGTCCGGGGTCATCGCCACCACCCGCCACAGCAAGGTGTTGAACGGCATCGGCACCGAGAAGCGCGGCGCGTTCTCCAGGCCCAACCGGGCCAGCGCCGGTTCGGCCTGACGTTCGACCAGGTGCTTGGCCCACAACGAGCCGCCCAGATACAGCGAACTCAAGGCCAGGCCGACCATCAGCGCCGGCTGCGCGCTGCGCCCGGCGCGGGCGAACCAGGCCCAGACGCAGGCGATCAGCAGCCACACGGTGTACAGCGGATCGATGATGAAGACGCTGGACCACATCACCGGCTTGAGCGGCAGCGGCCACAGCAACTGGGTGCCGTAAACGGTGAAGGCATCGAGCACCGGATGGGTCAGCAACGCCGCCTGCATCGCCCAGAACCAGCGTTTGGGCGATTGCGCGACGCGGCCGCCGCGGGCGCGGCACCAGCCCCAGATCGCCCAGGCCACGAACGGCAGCACCAACAGCGAATGGCTGAGGCTGCGATGCCAGGTCATGCGCGCGACCGGATCGTCGGTCAACAGATTGACCGGAATGACGTCGAGATCGGGCAAAGTGCCCAGGGCGGCGCCCGCGAGCAGGGCCGCGCGGCGATGTCCGGCAGGGGCGATGGCGGCGCTCAGCGCGGCGCCGAGCACGATCTGGGTCAACGAATCCATCCGCGGATGCTACCGGGGCGCCCGATAACGGGCGTTTGTTTTTCGTTTTCCCACGCCCGTGCGCCGCGATTTCCCCCCCGTAGGAGCGGCGCTAGCCGCGACCACGACAATTCAATTGCGCCGAAACTAACGGCAATTCCGCCGCAGCAGCAGCCTGCGACCAAAAACAGCCCCCGTGGGACGCCGCTCCGACAGCGTCTAAAGTGGCAAGCCTCGCCCGCCCTCGGAACCGCCCATGCCCCACCCCGCCCCCATCGGCATCGTCGCCTGCTCGGCCGAAGGCGCCGCCTTGTGTTATCGGACCATCTGCAGCGAAGGCGCGGCCGTGCTGGGCCCGCACGCGCATCCGCAGATCGCGCTGCACACCCACTCGCTGGCCGATTACGTGGTCTGTCTGGACCGTGGCGACATCGACGGCGTGGGCGAGCTGATGCTGTCGTCGGCGCGCAAACTCGCCGCGGCCGGCGCTGAGTTTTTGATTTGCCCGGACAACACGATTCATCAGGCCATGGATTACGTGCTGCCGCGTTCGCCGCTGCCGTGGCTGCATATCGCCGAAGTGGTCGCGCAGGAAGCGGCCGAACGCGGCTATCGGCGGATCGGACTCACCGGCACGCAGTGGCTGGTCGAAAGTTCGGTGTACCCGGACAAGCTCGGCGCGCGCGGCCTGGATTTCGTCAGGCCGCCGGCTGCGGAGCGCGAGCGGATCGGCCGGCTGATCATGGATGAGTTGGTGTACGGCGTGTTCGAGCCGGAGACGGTGGCGTATTTCCAGTCGGTGATCGACGGGCTGAAGGCGCAAGGCTGCGATGCGGTGGTGCTGGGTTGCACCGAGATTCCGTTGATTATCGGCGATGCGAATTCTTCGTTGCCGACGTTGGATTCGACTCGGTTGTTGGCGCGGGCGGCTTTGCGGCGGGCGGTTGGGTAGGACGCGGGCGTTTGGCCTCACCCCAGCCCTCTCCCGCAAGCGGGAGAGGGAGCTTTCCCTTCTCCCGCTTGCGGGAGAAGGTGCCCGAAGGGCGGATGAGGGCCGCTTATGCCGCGTAAGGCAACTCCGCCGCCACCTGCCGCAACGCCCGCGGCGGCAACATCGCCAGCGTCTCCCCGGTATGCGCCAGCAACCGCAGCGTACCGTCGGGATCTTCAGCCAAGGCCGTCAGGCTCTCGACCCAATCGCCATCGTTGGCGTAAACGCAGCCATCGCGTTCGAACAACGCCGCGCGATGAATATGCCCGCACACGATCCCGTCGAGCCCGCGCTGACGCGCGTCGCCCAACCCAGCCTGGACGAACCGCGCGATATAGCGCTCGGCTGCGCCGCTCTGGCGCTTGAGGAAATCGGCCAACGACCAATAGCGCAAGCCGAAGCGGCGACGCACCCGGTTGGTCAACTGATTGCCGGTGAGAATGCGCTCATACAGCCAGTCGCCGAACTTCTCCTGCATGCCGCCGAACTGGGTCACGGTGTCGTAGTCGTCGCCGTGGGTGACCAGCAGGCGCCGGCCGTCGGCGGTGAGGTGGATCGCGCGCCGGCGCACCTGCATGCGCGGCAGCGCCAGGCCGCAGAAGCGCCGCACCGAGCGGTCGTGATTGCCGGGAACGTAGATCAGCTCGGTGCCGGCCCGGGCCAGCGCGTGCAGCGCTTCCACCACCCGATACTGCGCCGCGCCCCAACTGGCGCGGCGCTGCGACATCCACCACAGGTCGACGATGTCGCCCACCAAATACAGCCGATCGCAACGCAGGTTCTGCAGGAAGTCGGCGAATTCCGCGGCGTGACAGTGTTTGGAACCCAAATGCACATCCGAAACGAATACTGCTCGACGACGTACCGGTAACTGAGTGATCGAGGCAGGACTCATGACACGTTCTCGTTGGCGGCGGGGTCAGGTGTCTACGGCGGCATCCGTCTTCGCGCTCGCATCGCTGCGCGGCGCGGCCGCGCCGAGATAGCGTTCGCGCTTCTTCGGACGCAGCTGCTGCAGATCGACTTCGATCAGCCCGTCGACCGCGTCGCTGAACGCCGGATCCACGCCGAATGCGAGGAAACGCGCGCCGCCGGGCTCGCACAGGTCGGTGTACTGCTTGTAGAGCATCGGCACGCTGGTGCCGAGCGCATCGAGATTGTTCTTGAGTACGCGGAACGCGGTGCCCGCATCGAGTTCATCGAACTGCGGCGGCGCGGCGCGGTACACGAACGGCTGCTTGGAGAACGCTTCCGAATCCAGGTCGCCGTAATACCGCGCGTAGTAAGCGACGATCTGCTCGCGCGCATCGGCCGGCAACGCGGCGCTGATCGAGACCGGGCCGAACAGATAGCGCACGCCCGGATGGCGGATCAGGTAGGCGCCGATGCCCTGCCACAGATAGTCGATGCTGCGGCTGTTCCAGTACTCCGGCGCGACGAAGCTGCGCCCCAGTTCCATGCCCTGGGCCAGACGCGGCACCGCGTCGTCGGCGTAGCGGAACAAGGACGCGGTGTAGAACCCGGCCAGGCCGCGCTCGCCGATCAAACGGTTGCCGCGGGCGATTCGATAGGCGCCGGCGACCTTCTGCTCGGCCTCGTCCCACAGCACGATGTGCTCATACCAGCTGTCGTAGATATCCACGTCCAGGCGCTGGCCGGTGCCCTCGCCGACCGCGCGGAAGGTCAGCTCGCGCAGCCGGCCGATCTCGCGCAGCAGCGGCGCGCCCGGGCGCAGGGTGCCGACCCGGATCTGCTTGCCGTCGGTGGTCTGGCCCAGCGATTCCATCGCCTCCACCCCGGCGCGGACCAGGGCCGGATCGACCGGATCGATCAACGGCTCCGGCCCGACCGGCGCCGCGCGCTCGCGCGGGGTGCCGATGGCGTGCAGCTCGGCGCGGACCTCGCGCAGCAGTTGGTTGGACTCGCCCTGGGCCGGCAGATGCAGCGGCCGGCCGATCCGCAGCGCGATCCGGCGCGCGCGGCGGGCGAACATCTCGCGCGCCAGCAAGGCCGTGCCGGCCGGCTTGAACAGGGCCGAGGCGCCGTAGAACAGCGCCGAGTTGCGCGCCTCGATCCGCACCGGCAACACCGGCGCATCGGTCTTGCGGGCGAAGCGCAGGAACCCGCGCTGCCAGCGCCCGTCGGTGACCCCGCGCAGGCCCAGCCGGGCGACTTCGCCGGCCGGGAACACGATCACGCACTGCTCCTCGTTCAGGGCCGCCTCGATCGCGTGCAGGCTCTCGGCGCTGGGCCGGCCGCCGAGGATCCGGATCGGCAGCAACAGCCCCTGCAGCCCGTCCAGCGCCAGCAGCAGGTCGTTGGCGACGATCTTCACATCGCGCCGCACCCGCCCCACTGCATCCAGCAACGCCAGCGCGTCGACCGCACCGGAGGGATGGTTGGCCACGATCAGCAAACGGCCGCTGCGCGGAATCCGCTGCAGTTCGGCCGAGTCCACCAGATAGCGCGCCTGGACGAAATCCAGCGACGCGGTGACGAAATCGAAATCCCGCAGATGCCGGGTTTCGGTGAGGAATTGGTCGATATGGTCGAATTTCGACCAACGCCCGATGGTCCGGATCAGGGGTCGGGTCAACGCGGCCCGGCGTCCACGGAACCATTGCGGGAAACGTTCTTCCAGTCGGCGTTCGAAGTGCAGCATCGGTGTCGTCGCATCAGGGGCGGCGGTATGCCGCGCAGCCTGAGCCGGCGCGGCGACAGCCACATGGCGGTTTCGGGTCAGTCCGATGACAGCCCTGACCCGGCCTTAAAACGGCGGCAGGAAGGACGGAAACGACGATCGATCAGCCTTCCTGGCACGCCGGCACAGCTTCCCATGCGCCACCGCATCCAACCTCCCCCCAAAGGCCGATCCGGGCCGGCCGTTCAGGGGGCGCTTAACGCGCGGACAACCCCCAGGCACGGCACAATGCGCGCTCCCGGCCGAGGGAGTATCCTATGCGGCCATCTTTTTATCCGAATCGAAGGATATTCGACCGATGTCCAGCTACCTGTTCACTTCCGAATCCGTGTCCGAAGGTCATCCGGACAAGATCGCCGACCAAATTTCCGATGCCGTGCTCGACGCCATCCTGGCTCAGGACAAGCGCGCTCGCGTGGCCTGCGAAACCTTGGTCAAGACCGGCGCGGCCATCGTCGCCGGCGAAGTGACCACCAGCGCCTGGGTCGACATCGAAGGCCTGGCCCGCAAGGTCATCAACGAGATCGGCTACAACAACTCCAACGTCGGCTTCGACGGCCACACCTGCGCGATCATCAACATGCTCGGCAAGCAGTCGCCCGACATCGCCGCCGGCGTGGACCGCAAGAAGCCGGAAGAACAAGGCGCGGGCGACCAGGGCCTGATGTTCGGCTACGCCTGCAACGAAGCCCCGGAATACATGCCGGCGCCGATCTACTACTCGCACCGTCTGGTCGAGCAGCAGGCCAAGGTGCGCAAGCAGAAGAACTCCAAGCTGCCGTGGCTGCGCCCGGACGCCAAGTCGCAGGTGACCCTGCGTTACGACGACAAGCATCAGGTCGCCGGCCTCGACGCGGTGGTGCTGTCGACCCAGCACGATCCGGGCATCAAGCAGAAGGATCTGGTCGAGGGCGTGTACGAGCACATCCTCAAGCCGGTGCTGCCCAAGGCGTGGCTGGAAAAGCTGCCGAAGAACAAGGTCCACATCAACCCGACCGGCATCTTCGTGATCGGCGGCCCGGTCGGCGACTGCGGCCTGACCGGCCGCAAGATCATCGTCGACAGCTACGGCGGCATGGCCCGTCACGGCGGCGGCGCGTTCTCGGGCAAGGATCCGTCCAAGGTCGACCGTTCGGCCGCTTACGCCGCGCGTTACGTGGCCAAGAACATCGTCGCCGCCGGCCTGGCCGACAAGTGCGAAGTGCAGGTCTCCTACGCCATCGGCGTGGCCGAGCCGACCTCGATCTCGGTCACCACCTTCGGCACCGGCAAGATCAGCGACGACAAGATCGAGAAGCTGATCCGCAAGCACTTCGACCTGCGCCCGTACGGCATCGTCAAGATGCTCGACCTGATCCACCCGGTGTACCAGCTGACCGCCGCTTACGGCCACTTCGGCCGCAAGCCCAAGGAAGTCAGCTACGTCGACGGCGCCGGCAAGAAGCAGACCGCTACCGCGTTCTCGTGGGAGAAGACCGACAAGGCCGACGACCTGCGTAAGGATGCTGGGCTGAAGAAGTAATTCTTCGCCAGCGATCGGATAAGAAAGAGGGCCGCGAAAGCGGCCCTTTTTTATTCCTCGCGTCGGCGCGACTGGATGCCGATACGAATCGAATCGGCGCCGACGATACGGCAATGCGGTCGAGACCGAAAAGTAGCCGAGCAGCATGCACTCAAACGGCAGGCGATGCTCGCCGTCGCTGCGAGCACGCACAAAATACGCAAAAAAACAGGCATTTTTCGATTTGCGCGTAATCCAAACCCAGCCGTACGATCCAGCCATGCGCTATCAGGAGGGGATGCCGCATGTCGACGAAATCCATGAACTGGCCGCAACTTTTGAACTCAACGCGCCTGGGCGACAAGAAGGCGAAAAAAGAGCCCGGCCGTTCCTCGTTCAACTCCGATCACGACAAAGTCATCTTCTCGGGATCGTTCAGAAGACTGGCGCGAAAAACCCAGGTGCATCCGCTGGTCAACAACGACCACGTGCACAACCGCCTGACACATAGCCTGGAAGTCTCCAGCGTCGGGCGAAGTCTGGCGATCAGAGTCGGCCAATCCCTGCAGGACGCGAAAAGCCTGCCCGAAAACATCCTTCCCACCGATCTGGCGGATTTGGTGCAGACCACCTGTCTGGCGCACGACATCGGCAACCCGCCGTTCGGCCACACCGGTGAAGAAGCCATTCGCAACTGGTTCCGCAACGAGGGCAAGGAGCGCTACAAAAAGCTTCTGCAACCGGAAGAAATCAGCGATCTGAACAACTTCGAGGGAAACGCCCAAGGCTTTCGGGTACTCGCCTGCTCCGAGTTTCATCCCTACGACGGCGGTTTGCGATTGAGCTACGCCTCGCTAGCCTCCTTTCTCAAATACCCATGGACGTCTGCGCCCGCCGTCGCCGGGAAACGCCCCAAAGACGACAAGTACGGAATCTATCAATCCGAACTGGAACTGTTTCGCGAAGTCGCAGATGCGACCGGCCTGATAAAGAAAGGCAAGGACTGGTATTGCCGCCATCCCTTGGCTCACCTGATGGAGACCGCCGACGACTTCTGCTACGGCCTGCTCGATCTGGAAGACGGAATCGAGATGGGAATCTTGAAATGGGAGGAAGTTTTCGAGGTGCTCAGACCGGTACTCGACGGCAATAAAATCGGCACGCTGACGAAGGAACTGGAAGGCTTGCGTCCAGGCCGAAAGCCTCCACTGATACGCGGCAAGGTAATTTCCGCCTTCGTCGAGGATGCGGCCGCCAGCTTCATCCATAACGAACACGGGTTCCTGCGCGGTCAACATCCGGACCTGCTCGGGCTATGCGGAGAGACGGTCAGGAACTGCGTCCACAACGCCAAGAAACTGGCTCGGGAAAAGGTGTTCGCGCATCCGCGAAAAATCGAACTGGAAATCGGCGCGTACAGCACCATCGAAACGCTGATGACGGTTCTGTGCGAGGCGGCCGATGCGTACGTCAAACAGTCCGAGACTACGTTCCGCAGCCGTCGCGCGCTGGACTTGCTGGGGCGAAACACCTTCGATCCACGCATCCGAGCCAAGCACAAGAGCGGAAGGTCGCCGCACTACCTGGCGCTCATGCGCGTGCTGGATTTCGTCAGCGGCATGACCGACAACTACGCCACCCATCTCGCCCGCCAGTTCAGCGGCATGGGCGAGGTGCGATAGCCGGCGGGTCCATCGGCAGCCGAAGCGGCCATCGCTTCCAGGGTCTGGGTGCGAATCGAGAAGAAGGCCGCGAATGCGGCCTTTTTCCGGATCCGAAGACGCCAGCGTTTCAGACGTGCCGCACGCTGGTGCCGACGTCCTGGGTCGCCACCGGCGTGGTCTGCGTCTGCGAAGGCGCGTCGTGATCGTTCTGCAGTTTCGCCGCGCGCGCGCTCAGATGTTTCATCGACAGATCCACCGCGTCGTCGGTGACGACGCTGGCGTAGACCCGCGATTCCGGCATCGAACCTTGACCGGCGATGGTCTTGTCGCCGTGCTGTTCGACCGTATTGACGCTGCCGAAGATGCCTTTCTCCAGGCAAGCCACGGTCAGCGCCGCGGCGCCTTGCTTGGCGCTGTAGCAATCGGTGCGGTCGCCCTCGTGACCGATCAGCAGGTCCGAATCGGCCGGCAGCTTGGCCAGGATGTCGCGATACAAACCGTTGGCCGGATGCGCGGACTGATCCAACGAAACGGCGGTTTCTACGCGCTCGCTCGGCCGGATCGTCGGCAAGCCGGCCGGGATCGGTTTGCTGGAGATGTCTTGATTGAGCACCACTCCGCCGCCCTCGTCGCGCGAGGTCTTGTAGTCGTAGCGGTAAAAATCGGCGGTGTCGTCTTTCTTCAGCGTGCAGGTCAGGCTGTCGCCGGAAGCCGATATCCGGCAGCCGTTGTCTTGCTGGATCGTCGCGGCGATGTCTTTCTCGGCCAGCCAGCGCTTGAGCTGCTGCGGCAACCAGTCCTTGCCGCTTTCCTGGCCCGGGGTCGCGCTGGGATTGTCGCCCTGGTTGCAGACCAGCACGGCCTTGATCTTGCTCGGATCGCCCAGGCCGGACGCGGTGAACTGGGTGTCCAACTGCTCCTTGTACGTCGCCCAGTTGCTGGCATCGCAACCGGAATACACATGACTCAGGGCGACGCGGCCGTTGCCGGACAAGCAGACCGCGACGCAGCCGGACAGGCCGTCGGTCATCAAATCGGCTTTGGCGGCGTCGGCGACCATCCATTCGTCCAACCCGACTTTGACTCGATCGTTCATCGCTGGCTCCCTTGGTTGGGTTGCGCGCGCGGCAGACGCAGATCGCCGCCGCGCGCTTTATGTGCACCCAAACGCAAAAGGACGACGGCTCGGGCCATCGCCGCGGAAGATCGCGTTTATTTACTGCGCCGAAGCCTCGACCGTCCACTCCTGCTCGTGCTGGCTGAGCACGCTGCCGTCGCTGGCCACGCACAGCAACGGAATCCGCGGCGACACGCGCCAGGGCTTGCAGTTGAACGGCGCCTCCGAGCGCTTGTGCCAGTCGTCGATTTTCGGATCAAAGGTGTACAACTCCCACACGCCGCTGAAGGCGTTCATGTTCCAGCGGGTGGCGTAGCCGATGTCGGCGCTGTCGAACTGCACGTCGGTGATCACGTACGGCGGCCGGCCGACCTTCTTCCAACTGTCGCCGCGATCGCTGGATACGAAAATCTTCGAGAACGCGCCGGCGCTGACCAGCACGGTGACGGTGCCGGTTTTCGCGTCGATCCGGAACGAGTTGAACGCGCTGGGCGGCGACACCGTCTTCCACTGCATCGACTGCAGATCGAGCCGGTGCAGTTCCTTGATAAAACCCAGGAAATACGAGCCGTTCCACGACTGCGGCATCGGACCGGGCCAGCCGCCGAGGGTCTTGCGGATGTCGACCGGAAACTCGCGCAGCGCATGCAGGTCCGACAGATCCTCGTTGCTGGCGACATACACCGTGATCCGGTCCAGGCTCGGCGGCAAACCCGCTTGCAACGCCGGCACTTGCCGCCCGGTGGTGATCAGCCAGTGCGGCGCCTGTCGGTCGATATCGATCACCGCCTCGGTCGCGCCGAAGGATTTGAGCACCGTCCAGGTCGCGCCCTGATCGTCGCTGCGGCGCAGGATGCTGTCGTCCGAACCGGCCAGCAGCGTTTCGCCCACGCGTTCTACCGCGGAAATCTTGCGCAAGGTGTCGATGCCGATGCCGCTCCACTGCGCATCGGCGCGGCGCACCCGGATTTGGCCCAGGTCGGCGCCGAAATACAGGGTCCCGTCCGCGGCTTCGGCCGGCTCATCGGCCAACGGCGGCGTCACCGAGCGGGCCAGTTGCAGGAACTCCTCGCTGCTCTGCGCGGCTTTCAGACGGCCGATCACCGAAGGCTTGTTGACCTTGCGGTCGTGGGCCGACAGCAAGTCGGCGATCAAGCCCAAGCCGGTGCTCGGATACAACTGTTTGAATGGCTTGGGCGGAGTGCTCGGCTGCCAACGCAGCGGCTCGGCGGATTTCAGCACCGGGCCGAATTGGTTGAGCGCGGCGTCGATGTCGTGTGCGTTTTCCGTCGGGCGCAGCGGCAACACCACCAGTTCGTATCCGCCGATCTGGATCGGAACCAGGCTGCCCAGATCGGTGACCCGGCCGGCCTGCACTTCGAAGCCGGGATACTCGCCCCACTGCTGGCCGCTCCAACGCGCCAGACGGTACTGCCCCGCCGGCAACCAACGGCCGAAGGCCTTGTCGCCGGGGTCGCTGCGCGCATCGAGCGTCTCCTCGCGCGCGCCGGTGGCGGTGGAGACCACGCTCAACGAGCCGGTGGTGCCCGGGCGGGTGCCGCTGCCCTTGGGGAAATTCACGTAGACATAGCCATGGGTGGCGGCCAGTTGGGCCGGCACTTGCGGCGCGGGCTTGGCCGCCCACGCCGAGGCGGCCCAGAGCAGGCCGACGGTCAGACACACGATGCGCATTGGATTCCCCCTGTGGAGGCGGGATTATGCAGAAAAACTCGGGGCGCTTCGGTGGGGTTTCCGATGAGCGGAGCGGCGACTTCGCGGGGGCGTCGAGAGCGGGCTAAGCGGCGCTTACAAACGGCGGGGCTCGGGTCGGTGAGAGCAAAGTCAAAATGGATTCCGGCTTTCGCCGGAATGACGGCGCGAGTGGATTGCGGCTTTCGCCGGAATGACGGCGCGAGTGGATTGCGGCTTTCGCCGGAATGACGATGGGTAAGTTGCGTGGTTTTGTTAGAGGCTCTACGTCAACCGCGACGGCGAACCGATGCGCGCGGCCGCGACGGCGAACCGCCGCGGCCGGGCGCATCGGCTTATTTGGCCGCGGCCGATTTCGCCGCCGAACCGGTCTCGGGCTTGGCGTTCTTTACGTACAGCTCCAGCCAGCGGTTGGTCTCGGCCATCATTTGCAGGATCGACTCGCGCGCGCGGTAGGCGTGCGACTCGTTGGGCAGCATCACCAGCCGGGCGTGGCCGCCCAGGCCCTTGATCGCCGCGTACATGCGCTCGCTCTGGATCGGGAAGGTGCCGGAGTTGTTGTCCTGTTCGCCGTGGATCAACAGCAGCGGGTCCTTGATCTTGTCGGCGAAGTTGAACGGCGACATCGCCTCGTAGGTGGACTGGGCCTGCCAGTAGTTGCGCTCCTCGGCCTGGAAACCGAACGGGGTCAGGGTGCGGTTGTAGGCGCCGCTGCGGGCGATGCCGGCCTTGAACAGGCGGGTGTGCGCGAGCAGGTTGGCGGTCATGAAGGCGCCGTAGGAATGGCCGCTGATCGCGATGCGGTTGCGGTCGGCGACGCCGCGGCGCACCACTTCGTCGATCGCCGCCTGGGCGCTGGCGGTGAGCTGGGCGATGTAGCTGTCGTTGGGTTCGCGGTCGCCCTCGCCGACGATAGGCATCGACGGGTCGTCGAGCACCGCATAGCCCATCGCCAGGTACGGCAGCGGGCCCCAGTAACTGACCGCGTTGAAACGGTACGGCGAGCCGCTGACCTGGCTGGCCGCGTCGGCCGATTTGAATTCGGCCGGGTACGCGTACATCAGCATCGGCAACGGGCCGTCGCGCTTGGCGTCGTAGTTGGGCGGCAGGTACAGATTGGCGGTCAGCTCGACCCCGTCGCTGCGCTTGTAGCGGATCTGCTCTTTCTTGATCTCGCGCAATTGCGGGGTGGGATGCGGGAAATGGGTCAGCGCGCGCGGCGCGGCGTCGGCGGCGCCGAGTTCGCGCAGGTTGAGGTTGGACGGTTCGGTCGGCGATTCGCGCAAGGTCAGCAGGCGCCGGCCCTCGGCGTCGAGCAGCGTCAGCGGCTTTTCGTAGTACGGCGCCTGCGAGTGGAACAGCCGGGTGGTTTTGTTGTCGCCCAAGTCGCGGCGGTCGAGGAACGGACGGTCGCCTTCGGCCGATGCGCCCTCGCCGGCGTAGTACAGGCTGTTGCCGTCGGCGCCGGTCAGCAGGCGCTCGAAGCCGGCCGGATCGGATTGCATCAGCGGTTCGCCCGGATCGTTGTAGCGGTCTTCGCTGGAGCCTTCGAACACCAGTTGCGGCGCGCGATCGCCGTGATCGGGCGCGATCCGCCACTGCTTGATCTGGCGGGTCTTCCACCACGACTCATCGACCAAGGCCAGATCGCCGCTGCTCCAGCGCACGCGTTCGAACCGCGAAGCCAAACGCGCGATGGTCTGCGGCGGCGTCTCGAACGGCGCGGCCTGCATCAGCACCGCGTCGCGGATGGTGGCCGCGCGCGCCGGATCGCCGCCGTCCTGCGCTTCGGCCCAGACCAGCGTCGCCGGCGCGTCGCTGCGCCATTCGATATCGCGCACGCCGGTCGGCACCGCGTCGTTGCCGGTCGGCAGGCCGTCGATCAACGGCACCTGGGCGAGTTCGTGTTCGAAACGGCCGTCGGCGCCGAGCACTTCGATGCGGCGGGCGAACATCGACGCCGGCACTTGATACGAGAACGGGCGTTGCAGCCGGATCGTCAACAGATGGCGGCCGTCCGGCGACGGCGCGGCTTCGGTGTACAAGCCGGGCAAGCCGAGCTTGGCGATCTGGCCGGTCAAGTCGACCTTGGCCAGTTGCGAGCGCAGGTAGTACTCGAAGGTGCGCGCATCGCTCTCGTTGCGCAGCAGGTCCTGGTAGGTGCGGATCTGGCGCACGGTCGCGGTGGCCTGGGTTTCCTGGGTCGCGGGGCCCGTCGGCGCGGCGTCGCGCGCGGGCGGCTCGCCCTGCGCTTCGGGCTGCAGTTGGATCAGCAGACCGCGGCTGTCGGGCAGCCATACATAACCGTCGCCGCCGACGGTGTTGAGGCCGGAGACCAGCTTGCGCGCATGGCGGGTTTCGCGTTCGATCAGCCACAGCTCGTTGGCGCCGCTGGCCGCGTCGACGCGGTTGAACGCGATCCAGCGTTGATCGGGCGACCAGCGCAAGCTCGCCAGCGACAGCGGCGACGGCAGGCCTTCGATCTCCAGGCGCTTGCCGCTGTCGACTTCCAGCAGGCTCAGGCCGGCGCCGAAGCTGAAGCGGCTCTGCGCGCGCACGCGCGGGTGGATGCGCATGCCGGCGAGCTTGAGCTCGGGCTGCGCGACCACCGCGATGCCCGGCAACGACGGCGTCTGCACCAACGCCACGGTGTCGCGCTTGGGGCTCGGGAACAGGGTCGGCGGACGCGGCGCATCGACGATGGCCTGCAAGGCCTTGGGCGGCAGTTGATAGCCGTCGGCCATCGCCTGCGGCGCGGGCTTGGCCTTGGCCGCGGCGGGCTGGGCCTGGGCCAGCGGCGGCAGCAGCGCGAGCGCCAGGGCCGGCGCCAACAGGTTCAGCCACGGGCGCCGGCTTGCGCGCGGGTTGCGCGAACCCAGGCGCTGGCGGCCTGCATATCGGGTGTCGGATTTCATGTCGGTCACGCCCTTGCGATGAAAGTCGGATGCGACGCCACGCCGCCGGGCGGGCGCGCCAGGGGCCGAGCTTAGCCTGGGCCGGTGGCGGGCGGACCCTGCCATTGGGCCGGGCCGACACGGGCGGTGTGGCGTATCGGCAAACCAGGCAAAGGGCCCCCAGGAGGCGCGGTGACTGGCGGTTTCGCGGTCGCGGCTCGCGCCGCTCCTACAGGGACTGCGGCCGGTTCGTATCCGACTGTAGGAGCGGCGCGAGCCGCGACCGCGAAACCGCGCCCCTGAACCCGCTGCGTGACCCGTGCGCCCTGTCGTGCGGCGGCCACGGCCGCCGCGATATACTGCGCGCTCAGCCCGCCGAGGGGCGCTGCGACCGTGTACGCCACGGCCAGGCTCGGCGAGGTGTAGGCCGCAACGGCGCCCGGTTCGAGTCCAACGACTCGCCGGACCCGGCATTCCGCCGGCTCCCCAAAGAACTGGAGCTCCTCCGATGAACGCAGTACCCAAGACCTTCTCGACCGAAGGCGATTACAAGGTCGCCGACATTTCCCTGGCCGATTGGGGCCGCAAGGAAATCGACATCGCCGAGCACGAAATGCCGGGCCTGATGTCGATCCGCAAGAAGTACGCCGCCGCGCAGTCGCTCAAGGGCGTGCGCGTGACCGGCTCGCTGCACATGACCATCCAGACCGCGGTGCTGATCGAGACCCTGCGCGACCTCGGCGCCGACGTGCGCTGGGCTTCGTGCAACATCTTCTCGACCCAGGACCACGCCGCCGCGGCGATCGCCGCCAGCGGCACCCCGGTGTTCGCCTGGAAGGGCGAATCGCTGGAGGAATACTGGGATTGCACGCTCCAAGCGTTGACCTTCCCGGGCAACGGCACCGACAAGCACCTCGGCCCGCAGTTGGTCGTGGACGACGGCGGCGACGTGACCCTGCTGATCCACAAGGGCTATGAGCTGGAAAACGGCGACGGCTGGGTCAACACCCCGTCGGGCAACCACGAAGAGCAAGTCATCAAGAACCTGCTCAAGCGCGTGCACGCCGAGCGTCCGGGCTTCTGGCACACCGTCGTGCGCGACTGGAAGGGCGTCTCGGAAGAGACCACCACCGGCGTGCACCGTCTGTATCAGCTGGCCGAGGCCGGCGGCCTGTTGGTGCCGGCGATCAACGTCAACGACTCGGTCACCAAGTCCAAGTTCGACAACCTCTACGGCTGCCGCGAGTCGCTGGCCGACGGCCTCAAGCGCGCGATGGACGTGATGCTGGCCGGCAAGGTCGCGGTGGTCTGCGGTTACGGCGACGTCGGCAAGGGCTCGGCCCACTCGCTGCGCGCTTACGGCGCCCGCGTGGTGGTCACCGAAATCGACCCGATCAACGCCCTGCAGGCGGCGATGGAAGGTTTCGAAGTCAACACCGTGGAAAGCACCCTGGGCCGCGGCGACATCTACGTCACCACCACCGGCAACAAGGACGTGCTGACCCTGGCGCACATGTCGCAGATGAAGGATCAGGCCATCGTCTGCAACATCGGCCACTTCGACAACGAGATCCAGGTCGATGCGCTCAACGCCTCCGGCGCCAAGCGTTTGAACATCAAGCCGCAGGTCGACAAGTACACCTTCGGCAACGGCAACTCGATCTTCCTGCTGGCCGAAGGCCGCCTGGTCAACCTGGGCTGCGCCACCGGCCACCCGAGCTTCGTGATGTCGAACTCGTTCTCCAACCAGACGCTCGCGCAGATCGACCTGTGGGCGAACAAGGACAGCTACCAGGCCAAGGTCTACATCCTGCCGAAGAAGCTCGACGAAGAAGTCGCGCGCCTGCACCTGGAAAAGATCGGGGTCAAGCTGACCACGCTGACCGACGATCAGGCCAAGTACCTGGGCGTGTCGGTCGATGGTCCGTACAAGCCGGATCATTACCGCTACTGATCGCATCGCCTTCGGGCGATGTTCGAGCATCGAGAAGGGCGCCTCTGGGCGCCCTTTTCTTTGCGCCGAAAACGGCGCGCAGACCTCGCGCTGCATCGGGCATTCATTGGCCGGGGGGGGGGGGGGGGGGGGGGGGGGGGGGGG
>NZ_JBAMDI010000039.1:0-86838 GCF_036961695.1 Pseudomonas sp. CGJS7
ATCGAACCCAGGTTCAACGCCTGTGCACAGGCCTGCAGCGACCGGCGCTCGCTTTGCGCATACAGCGCCAGCTCATCCTGTACCTGCAACCCCAACGCCGCTTCGAACGCTTCGCGGTTGGCGTTGCTGCCGTATTCGGCCTGCGCATCGTCGCCCAGGTTGGACTGGAAGATCCCCGCCGCACTCACCGGCAGGAAGTCCTCGTACACCAGCGCTTCGAAGTGCACGTGGCCCGCGTCGATCAAGCCTTGCAGGGTGGTCGGGCGGCCTTCCTGGTCGCGTGCGGCCAGGCCTTTTTCGGTGGCGAAGTAGCGGAAGTACGCCAAGCCCTGTTCACGCATCTGCGCCAGGTCATCCGGGAACTCGGCAAAGTTTGCCTGTAGCAGCGCCATGTAACGCTCGGCATTGGCTTCGGCTGGAGCGCCACCCAGCGCAGCGCGGGTAGCGTCGAGCAACTTGTCGTAAAGCTGGCGACCTTTCGGGGTCAGCGCCGCGCCGCGTTGCTCGATTTCGCCAAAGCGCGCGGTGTGGCTGCCTTCGCGGCCTTGCTGGTCGCGGAAGGCGACCGTTTCCTGCAGGGCCTTGAAGCTGGTCTGGCGCAGCAGGATCGGGTGGCGGCGGGTGGGCGGGCCTTCAACCACGGCCTTCGGTGGGATGCCCTTGGCAGGCATGCCGAGCTGGATTGCATCGATATCCAGGGTACGCGGGGTCAGGTGGTTGATGTGCGGGCCCTTGAAGGCCACCACATCGGCGATCAGGCGGTGTTGGTCGTGCAGCTGCTGGTATTGCTCGGCCGTGACGGTAGCGTCCTGGTGCCAGCGGAAGGTGTGCAGCGCTTCCTGCACGAACGTCTCTGCATCCGCGGCGTCAAGGCCACCTTCGCGCTCACACTGGGCGATCAGTTCGAGGGCGCGGGAGGTGAAGATCTGGCGCTTGGCCAGGATGCCCTGTGCCAGCTCGCGCAACTGTGGGTTGTCGATCAATTCCAGGCGCAGCAGCGAGGTGAACACACGGAACGGGCTGACATGCAGCGATTGCTCGTGCACCGCGCGGAAGGCAGTGGAATGCACCGGTACGCCAGCGGAGCTGAGGTCATAGTAGCCGACCGGCTGCATGCCCATGACGGCGAACAGGCGGGCGATGGTGGCCAGTTCTTCGGTGGTGCCGACGCGGATGGCGCCGTGACGTTCCTGGTCCAGGCGCTCGATTTCGCCGGTCCAGCGCAGGGCCTCTGCTACTTCGGGTTGCTGGGCCATGACCTGCTGGTTGATTTCGCTCACCAGCTCCAGCAGCGTGCCGTACAGCGGCACTTCCTGTTTGTACATGAGCGACATGGCGGCAGAGAACTGCGCGCGGATGCTGTCTGGGCTGACGAAATCGTTGGCGGGCATCGCTAGCTTCCTGGTTGGGTTCGGACGCTTACATGAAAGCTGGGAATGCACTTTGCTCACAAGCGAAAAAAAGTGAGTGTGTCATTCCTTTTTTGATCGACCTCGACGGCCCTTTCGCGGCTAAAACCGCTTCTACGCGGTCCCCGTAGGAGCGGCTTTAGCCGCGAAGAGGCCGTCAAACCTGCAACTGCTCGCCAATCCATTCCACCAGCGCCCGCACCTTTGGCACCTCCGCCGCATGCTCGGCATACGCTAGGTAATGCGCCCCGGCACTGCGCATCGCATGGTTCCACGGCACCACCAGGCTACCGTCGGCCAGTTCCTTCGCCGCCAGGTAGCGCGGCACCAGCGCTACCCCGCACCCGGCCTGTGCTGCGCTCAACGCCATGTAGAACGTATCGAAGCGCGGCCCGTGGTAGGCGCTGACGCTCTGCAGGTCCTGCTCCAGGAACCACTCATGCCAGGCCTCCGGCCGCGAGGTGCTTTGCAGCAGCACCAGCTCGGCCAGCTCCTCGGCACCGGCCAGCTTGCGCCCGGCCAGCAGCTCTGGCGCACACACCGGCACCACCTCTTCGCGGAACAACTCCACGCAAGTGGCCCCCGGCCAAGTGCCCTGGCCATAGAAGAACACCACGTCAGCCGAGCCTTGCAGCAGGGCGAACGGCTCCATCTCGTTGCGAATGTCCAGGTGGATATTGCCGTGCCGTTTGCCAAAACCTTTCAGATGCGGGATCAACCAGCGCACGCCAAAACTCGGTTGAGTGGCTACCTTCAATATCTCAGTCTGCTCGCCGTAGGTGAGTACGTAGCGGCTGGACATGTCCACCTGAGTGAGGATTTTGTTGACCTCGGCCAGGTACAGGCTGCCGGCCGGGGTCAGCTGCAAGCGCCGGCGGATGCGCAGGAACAGGTGGTGGCGCAGCATGTCTTCCAGCTGCGCCACCTGCTTGCTGACCGCGCTCTGGGTCAGGTGCAGTTCTTCAGCGGCACGGGTAAAACTCAGATGGCGGGCTGCAGCTTCAAAGCACTGCAGGGCGGTCATGGAGGGTACCAGGCGTTTTGACATAGCGGTCTCTGCGGCTCAAATCATTACCTGACGGAATGATATGCGGAATAAAGGTCGTTTGTTGTACCTATGTGATCGGATTAATACTGATCCACATCATTTTTCCACCCCATCACCGATGTAGGAGATGCACAAATGGTTGCTGGATTGCTCGAGCGCCTTGGCGTTGCCGCCGAGGCTTACACCCAGGGCGACTACCCTGTTCACACGCCGATCGACGGCAGCCAGATCGCCTCGGTGAAACTGCTCGGCAAGGCCGAGACCATCGCCCGCATCGATCAGGCCCAGAGCGCCTTCGAAGCCTGGCGCAGTGTGCCAGCTCCGCGCCGTGGCGAACTGGTGCGCCTGTTCGGCGAAGTGCTGCGTGAGCACAAGGCCGACCTCGGCGAGCTGGTCTCGATCGAAGCCGGCAAGATCACTCAGGAAGGCCTGGGTGAAGTGCAGGAAATGATCGACATCTGCGACTTCGCCGTTGGCCTGTCGCGCCAGCTGTACGGCCTGACCATCGCTTCCGAGCGCCCGGGCCACCACATGCGTGAAACCTGGCACCCGCTGGGTGTGGTCGGCGTGATCAGCGCCTTCAACTTCCCGGTTGCCGTGTGGGCCTGGAACACCGCCCTGGCCCTGGTGGCCGGCAACTCGGTGGTATGGAAACCGTCCGAGAAGACTCCGCTGACCGCCCTGGCCTGCCAGGCGCTGTTCGAAAAAGCCCTGAAAGCCTTCGGCGATGCTCCGGCTGGCTTGGCACAACTGGTGATCGGCGGCCGTGAAGCTGGCGAAGCCATGGTCGACGACCCGCGCGTACCGCTGGTCAGCGCCACCGGCAGCACCCGCATGGGTCGCGAAGTCGGCCCACGCGTTGCTGCCCGCTTCGGCCGCAGCATCCTGGAACTGGGCGGCAACAACGCCATGATCCTGGCCCCGAGCGCCGACCTGGACCTGGCCGTGCGCGGCATCCTGTTCTCGGCTGTCGGCACTGCCGGCCAGCGTTGCACCACCCTGCGCCGCCTGATCGTGCACCGTTCGATCAAGGACGAAGTGGTTGCCCGCGTCAAAGCCGCCTACGGCAAAGTGCGCATCGGCGACCCACGTAAAGACAACCTGGTCGGCCCGCTGATCGACAAGCAGTCGTTCGACGCCATGCAGGGTGCACTGGCCAAGGCCCGCGACGAAGGTGGCCAGGTATTTGGTGGCGAGCGTCAGCTGGCCGACCAGTACCCGAACGCCTACTACGTTTCGCCAGCCATTGCTGAAATGCCGGCGCAAAGTGACGTGGTGCGCCACGAAACCTTCGCACCGATCCTGTACGTGCTGGCCTACGACGACTTCGAGGAGGCCCTGCGCCTGAACAACGAAGTGCCACAAGGCCTGTCGTCGTGCATTTTCACCACCGACATCCGTGAAGCCGAGCGCTTCCAGAGCGCCTCGGGCAGCGACTGCGGCATCGCCAACGTCAACATCGGTACCAGCGGCGCCGAGATTGGTGGTGCGTTTGGTGGCGAGAAGGAAACCGGCGGTGGCCGTGAGTCGGGCTCGGATGCCTGGAAAGGCTACATGCGTCGCCAGACCAACACCGTGAACTACTCGCGCGAGCTGCCACTGGCGCAGGGCATTGTGTTCGACTGATGGATTGATGCTGCATGGCCGGGGGCCTGGCCCCCGGTTCGCGGGTAGACCCGCTCCTACAGGGTTCGTCAAAGCGACACCGACCCCTGTAGGAGCGGGTTTACCCGCGAAAGGGCCGCCCTGCGGCCCCAACAAGAACAAATTGCTGGAGCCGGCCATGTCCGAACTGCGTCAACAATGCTTGTGGGAACACGTCAGCAAACCGACCGTCGCCGCCCAGGCCCTGGCCGGTGAGCACAAGGCCGATGTCTGTGTGATCGGCGGCGGCATTACCGGCCTGTCGGCGGCCATCCACCTGCTCGAACAGGGCAAGTCGGTGATCGTGCTGGAGGCCTGGAAGATCGGCCACGGTGGCTCCGGGCGCAACGTCGGCCTGGTCAACGCCGGCACGTGGATCCGACCCGACGACGTCGAGGCCACCCTTGGCCAGAAGCAGGGCAGCCGCCTGAACAAGGTGCTTGGCGAAGCCCCGGCTGAAGTGTTCGCCATGATCGAGCGCCTCGGCATCGACTGCCATGCCCAGCACAAAGGCACGCTGCACATGGCGCACAACGCCACCGGTATCGCCGACCTCGAAGCGCGTCACGAACAATGGCGCCGCCGAGGTGCCGACGTCGAGCTGCTGACCGGTGCCCAGTGCCAGGAATACTGCGGTACCGACAAGATTTCCGCTGCGCTGCTTGATCGCCGTGCCGGCACTATCAACCCCATGGGCTACACCCAGGGCCTGGCGGCTGCCGTGGCGCGCCTGGGCGGCAAAATTTTCCAGCAGTCTTCGGTCGAAGGCCTGGAGCGTGAAGGTGATGGCTGGCGGGTGAAGACTGCGCGTGGCGCTGTGCGCGCCGAAAAGGTGGTGATTTCCACCGGCGCCTACACCGAAGGCGACTGGAGCAACCTGCAGAAGCAGTTCTTCCGCGGTTATTACTATCAGGTAGCCTCCAAACCGCTGCAGGGCACCGCAGCCGACAAGGTGCTGCCACATGGCCAAGGTTCGTGGGACACCCGCACCGTGCTCAGCAGCATCCGCCGCGACGATCAGGGCCGCCTGCTGCTCGGCAGCCTGGGCCGGGTCGACAACAAGCCGGCGTGGTTCGTGCGCAGCTGGGCCGACCGCATCCAGGGCCATTACTACCCGGAGCTGGGCAAGGTCGAGTGGGAAATGCACTGGACGGGCTGCATCGACTTCACCCCTGATCACCTGATGCGCCTGTTCGAGCCGGCGCCTGGGTTGGTGGCGGTGACTGGGTACAACGGGCGCGGTAACACAACCGGCACCGTGATCGGGCGTGCGTTTGCCGAGTTCCTGCTCAAGGGCGAGGCGGACAGCCTGCCGATTCCGTTTTCGCCGATGAGCGGTGTGAGCGCGCCTTCGCTGCGCACGGCGTTCTATGAGTCCGGTTTTTCGCTGTACCACGCGGGGCAGTGCCTGAGGGTTGTGTTGTAAGTACTGGCCTCTTCGCGGGTAAACCCGCTCCTACAGGTTCACCACAGCCCTCTCAGGCGGTGAACAACTTGTAGGAGCGGGTTTACCCGCGAAGAGGCCGGCACAGTCTCACTTGTGCAACCAACTCAGGAAGCCACCTTTCTTGATCAGGGCCGGCTTCTGCAACAACAACGACTCCCGGCTCTGCCGCCGGAACCGCTGCAATTTGCTCAACGCCGTCTGCACTTCGCCACGTTGCTGCAAACAACTCTTCACCTGTTCCTTGTCGATCCGGTACAGCACGCAACTGGTCAGCGTGCGGAATTCGGCCAGCGAGTCTTCGTCGTCGATGATCCCCTCGATCCCAAGTACCTCTCCCGGCCCCATGCGTCCGGCCTCCAGCCGCTTGTCTCCATCGCGCACGGATGCCGACACCACACCGCTGCCAATCACCAGCAGATGATCGGAATGCTCGCCCACCCCCAGGATCACCTGGTCCGCCAGGTACTCGACTGCAGTCATGCGCTGGCTCAACGCATCGCGCTCTTCGTCACTCAGCGAGCGGAACACTCGCACCTCATCCAGCACCTCGCGCTGGCGGCTGCGCGGCGGCACGGCCAGGTCGACGTTCCACATCACCCCGCTGGCTTCCAGGTGCCGGTGCGCCAGGTCGAACAGCTGGTTACGTGCATCGCCCTTGGCGCCCGCATCGGCCACGAAGCCGCTGGCCTCGTACTCCACCGACTCCAGAGTCGAGGCCTTTACCGTCACCTTCGGCTTCGGGGTCGCAAGGATGGCACTGACGCCCTGCAAGGCTTTTTCCAGCGCATCGAACACACGCTTTGGCCGCACCTTGGCCGGGACCACCACGCTGATCGATACCCCGTGCACATCGGCCGGGCGACTGTGGTTGAGCAGCCGCGCCTTGGCCGCTACCGAGTTGGGGATCACCGCCAGGCTGCCGGTACCGGTCAGCAGGCGCGTGGCGCGCCAGTCGATATCCAGGACCTTGCCTTCGGTACCGTCGATGGAGATTGAGTCGCCAATCTGATAGGGCCGCGTGGTGTTCAGCACGATGCCGCTGAAGACGTCAGCCAGTGTGCTCTGCAGCGCCAGGCCGATGACGATGGCCATTACCCCGGAGGTGGCCAGCAGGCCCTTCACCGGCAGTTGCAGCACATAGCCTGCGGCCGCGACCACGGCGGCGAGGAAGATCAACGCCCCCAGCACATCCTGCAGCAAGCGCCCGCCATGGCTGCCACGGGCCACCAGCAACAGGCCGAACACCACGGTCACCGTGCGCGCACCGAACAGCCACCAGCCGATGGCCAATACCGTGGCCATCAGGTTGCGCGAAAGATCGTCGGGCCACGGCGGTGGTTGCAGCGGGCTCATGCCGGCGGCCATCAGCACCGCGCTGAACAGCAGGAAGATCACCAGACGCGCGCTGATGCGCCAGGCATGACGCTGAATGGGGATCAGTTGCCAAAGCACGAGGTCGAGCAGGATCAGGGCGCAACCGAGCAACAACGGGGACGACTGGATGAACGCCAGCATGGTGATCTCGGGGGTGAGGGGAGGGCTGTGGGTAGTAATAGAGCAGGTTTGCCGGGCAGGCAATGCAAGCCTGTGCTGGCCCCTTCGCGACTTGCCCGTTCCCACAGGTAAAGCGCTGGTTTTGAATCTTGTGCGATCCCTGTGGGAGCGGGCGAGCCCGCGAAGACGCCAGCAAAACCAACGCCAATCTATCGTTCCTCAAACAGAACGCTAAAGGCAAAAACCGCTATCTACCGCTCCAAAGGTGGTGGTTTTAATCTTCTCCCATCAACGCGAAACACCCAACTTACTGAACATCAAAACCCTTAGGAGCTACCCCCATGACCCACTTCAAATACAACCGCCTGAACAAAGACGACGCCGCTGTACTGCTGGTCGACCACCAGGCGGGCCTGCTGTCCCTGGTGCGCGACATCGAGCCGGACGCGTTCAAGAACAACGTGCTGGCCCTGGCCGACCTGGCCAAGTTCTTCAACCTGCCGACCATTCTTACCACCAGCTTCGAGCAAGGCCCCAACGGCCCACTGGTGCCAGAGCTGAAAGCCCTGTTCCCGGACGCCCCGTACATTGCCCGCCCTGGCCAGATCAACGCCTGGGACAACGAAGACTTCGTCAAGGCCGTGAAGGCCACTGGCAAGAAGCAACTGATCATCGCCGGCGTTGTGACTGAAGTGTGCGTAGCTTTCCCGGCCCTGTCGGCCTTGGAAGAAGAGTTCGACGTGTTCGTGGTCACTGATGCCTCCGGTACCTTCAACGCCATGACCCGCGACGCCGCCCACGACCGCATGAGCCAGGCGGGTGCGCAATTGATGACCTGGTTCGGCGTGGCCTGCGAGCTGCACCGCGACTGGCGCAACGACATCGAAGGCCTGGCCGCACTGTGCTCCAACCACATCCCGGATTACCGCAACCTGATGACCAGCTACAACGCCTTCAACGCCAACAAGTAAGCCCAATCGCCGCGGGCACCGCCAATCGGTGCCCGCCCAGGGCAGCACACCTATCCAA
The DNA here is from genome assembly GCF_036961695.1 of Pseudomonas sp. CGJS7. NCBI lineage: Bacteria > Pseudomonadati > Pseudomonadota > Gammaproteobacteria > Pseudomonadales > Pseudomonadaceae > Pseudomonas > Pseudomonas sp. CGJS7. The sequence goes on from NZ_JBAMDI010000039.1 coordinate 8,072, forward strand.
TCCAGCGCCCGTCCGCCGTTGCACAGTGGATGCGGGCAAGCTCATCCCAAGGAACGCCGATGAACACCGCACTCCATGACAACCGCGAAGTGGTGACCGTATGCCTGCAACACAAGGTGCTTGATGGCTCGCCGGGCACCCCGGCAGCGCAACCGCCGCGCTGGAAGCAGGCACTGCTGACCTACCTGGTGATCTGCCCGATGACCATGGTCATCCCGCAACTGCTGGCGCCGCTGTTTGCGCGCTTCCCGCAGCTGGGCGGCGTGATTACCGGCAACCTGATCGTCAACCTGTTCGTCATCCTGCCCGTGGTGTTCTACATCATGCCTTGGGTAACCCGCCGCTGCGCCAACTGGCTGCGCGGCTGAGCCGACGCCTTCATCTCGACACTTTCAAGGAGATACCGCTATGAGCACGTTCGTTACCCGCGATGGCACTTCGATCTATTTCAAGGACTGGGGCAGCGGCAAGCCCGTGCTGTTCAGCCACGGCTGGCCGCTGGATGCCGACATGTGGGATTCGCAGATGGAGTTCCTGGCCAGCCGCGGTTACCGCGCCATCGCCTTCGACCGCCGGGGTTTCGGCCGCTCGAGCCAGCCGTGGAACGGTTACGACTACGACACCTTCGCCGATGACATTGCCCAGCTGATCGAGCACCTCGACCTGCGCGATGTCACCCTGGTGGGCTTCTCGATGGGGGGCGGTGATGTCAGCCGCTACATCGCCCGCCACGGCAGCGAGCGGGTGGCCGGGCTGGTGTTGCTGGGCGCGGTGACGCCAGTGTTCGGCAAGCGTGACGATAATCCTGACGGTGTCGACCTGTCGGTGTTCGAGGGCATCCGGGCCGGCCTGCGTGCTGACCGCGCGCAGTTCATCGCCGATTTCGCCACGCCGTTCTACGGCCTGAACCATGGGCAGCAGGTGTCCCAGGGTGTGCAGACGCAGACCCTGAACATTGCGCTGATGGCGTCCATCAAAGGCACCCTGGATTGTGTGACGGCCTTCTCGGAGACCGATTTCCGTCCCGACATGGCCAAGGTCGATGTGCCGACGTTGGTGATCCATGGCGATGACGACCAGATCGTGCCGTTCGAGACCACTGGCAAGCAGGCGGCGGAGCTGATTCGCGGTGCCGAGCTGAAGGTGTATGCCGGGGCGCCGCACGGGTTTGCGGTGACCCATGCGCAGCAGCTGAATGAGGACTTGCTGGCGTTCCTTCAGCGGTAATTGTGGGAAACATTCGCGGGTAAACCCGCCCCTACAGACGTTGTAGGAGCGGGTTTACCCGCGAAGAGGCCGGCCCAGGCAGCAAAAAGCTTGACCAGGGCTAACCTTCTTCAACCCACCGCACATCCATTCAAGCCCAGGCCTTGCATCAACCGGCATGCTTCGCAGTCCCCCTGCCGGCCCCTAGTCGGAGAAGCCCATGTCCCAGGATCGCAACGACAAGACCCGTCGCCAGTTCCTCGCCACCAGCACTGTGCTCGGTGCCGCTGGCGCGCTCTGGTCCGCATTGCCTTTTACCGGCCAAGCCGGTTCCGCTCACGCATCCACGCAAGGAGGTTCCATGACCGCCGACCTGATTCTGTTCAACGGCAAACTGCACACCGTTGACCGCGAAAAGCCCACCGCGACCGCCGTCGCCATCAAGGACGGCCGCTTCATCGCCGTGGGTAGCGACGCCGAGGCCATGGCCCACAAGGGCGCCGCCACGCAAATCATCGACCTCAAGCAGCGCACGGTGATCCCGGGCCTCAATGACTCGCACCTGCACCTGATCCGTGGCGGTCTTAACTACAACCTCGAGCTGCGTTGGGAAGGGGTGCCGTCAGTCGCCGATGCCCTGCGCATGCTCAAGGACCAGGCTGCACGCACGCCTACCCCGCAGTGGGTGCGCGTGGTCGGTGGCTGGAACGAGTTCCAGTTCGCCGAAAAGCGCATGCCCACCCTGGAAGAAATCAACCAGGCTGCGCCCGACACCCCGGTGTTCCTGTTGCACCTGTATGACCGCGCGCTGCTCAACCGCGCTGCGCTCAAGGCCGTCGGCTACGACAAGAGCACCCCGAACCCGCCAGGTGGCGAAATCCAGCGTGACAAGTTCGGCAACCCGACCGGCATGCTGATCGCCCGCCCCAACGCGATGATCCTTTACGCCACGCTGGCCAAGGGGCCTAAGCTGCCGCTGGAGTATCAGGTCAACTCCACTCGCCAGTTCATGCGTGAGCTCAACCGGCTGGGCCTGACCAGCGCCATCGACGCCGGTGGCGGCTACCAGAACTTCCCCGATGACTACTCGGTGATCCAGGAGCTGGCCGACAACGATCAGCTGACCGTACGCATCGCCTACAACCTGTTCACCCAGAAGCCCAAGGAAGAACTGGACGACTTCAAGAAGTGGACCTCCAGCGTCAAGCTGCACAGCGGTACCGACTTCTTGCGCCACAACGGCGCTGGCGAAATGCTGGTGTTCTCTGCCGCCGACTTCGAGGACTTCCTCGAGCCGCGCCCGGACCTGCCGCAGACCATGGAAGAGGAACTGGAGCCGGTGGTGCGCCACCTGGTCGAGCAGCGCTGGCCATTCCGCCTGCACGCTACCTACAACGAATCGATCACGCGCATGCTCGACGTGTTCGAGAAGGTCAACCGTGACATTCCATTCAACGGCCTGCCCTGGTTCTTCGACCACGCCGAAACAATCACCCCGCAGAACATCGAGCGTGTGCGTGCGCTGGGCGGTGGTATTGCCATCCAGGACCGCATGGCCTTCCAGGGTGAGTACTTCGTCGACCGCTACGGCGCCAAGGCCGCCGAGCAGACCCCGCCGATCAAACGCATGCTCGAAATGGGCGTGCCGGTGGGCGCGGGTACCGATGCCACTCGGGTGTCCAGCTACAACCCATGGACCTCACTGTACTGGCTGGTCAGCGGCAAGACGGTCGGTGGCATGGAGCTGTACCCGGAAGGCCTGAGCCGTGACACCGCGCTGCAACTGTTCACCCAGGGCAGCGCCTGGTTCTCCAGTGAGCAAGGCAAGAAAGGCCAGATCAAGGTGGGCCAGCTGGCTGACCTGGCAGCATTGTCGCTGGACTTCTTCAGTGTCGATGAGGAAGCGATCAAGGGTATCGAATCAGTGTTGACCATCGTTGATGGCAAGGTGGTGTACGGTGCTGGCGAGTTCGACAAGCTTGGCCCGCCGCAGGTGCCGGTGCTGCCCGAGTGGTCGCCGGTGACCAAGGTGCCGGGGCACTGGCGCGTCGGTACGCCATCGTTGGCAGCCACCGTGCACCAGTGCAGCGGGCCTTGTGGTGTGCATGCGCACAGCCACGAAAAGGCGCGGCATTCGAGCGTGCCGGTAAATGACTTCCAGGGCTTCTGGGGGGCGCTGGGCTGTTCGTGCTTCGCTTTCTAAGGTGAGCTGATGTGAAGAACGGGGGGCCAATAACTGGCCCCTTTTTTGTGTTTTCAGTGCCGGCCCTTTCGCGGGTAAACCCGCTCCTACAACGGCCTGTTTCCAACGTCTGGTGTGTGTCTACCGCAGATCATGTGTAGGAGCGGGTTCACCCGCGAATGGGCCGTAAGGGCCGGCATCAATGGTGTGCCTTATGCTCCCCACCAGCCAATAGATGCCGAATCCGCACCTCAACCCCATCGGTCTGCAGCATCCTGACCCGCGCCTCGATCTTCAGTTCACCACGGGTCACCCGGTGGTGATGCCGCAGATGCTCCAGCCACGATTCCTCGAAGAAGAACTCCAGCCACAATGCCGGATCAGCACTGTCCCGCATCAACCCCCACGACAATGCGCCATTGCGCTTGCGCATCGCTTCCAGCTCCCGCGCCGCCTGCTGGAAGGCCTCGGCCTTGGTGGGGGCGATGTGGTAGTCGATGGTGACCATCACCGGTCCGGCGTCCTTGTCCATGTCATCGCTCAACACCGGCACCGGCCAATGCAGCGACGGCGTCAGCTCCTCTGCTTCGGTTTCCGGCAGCGCCACCTTGCAGGTCAGCAAGGTACCCAGCGCCAGGCCGCCTGCGGCCACCAGCAGGCTGAAGGTGAGCGTTGCATGGCTGGCCAGCGTGCCCCACAGCAGGCCACCACAGGCCATGGCGCCGAAGAAAATCAGAATGTATACCGACAAAGCCCGCGCCCTTACCCAGGCTGGCACCGAAGTCTGTGCAGCCACCTGCAGGTTGGACAGCACCGCGATCCACGCCGCGCCGCTGAGCAGCATCGCTGGCAGCAGCGCATAGAAATTGCGCACCAACGCCAGGGCCAGCAGGAACAGGGCATACAGCAGGCTGGCCAGTAACACCAGGCGGTCACGGCTGATGCGCTCACGCAGGCGCGGCAGCAAGGTGGCGCCCGCCACTGCGCCAATACCGATGGCCGCCAGCAGCAGGCCGAAGTCCGCTGCAGTGCCGTGCATCTCGCCACGCACGATCAGTGGCAGCAGCGAAGTGCCGGCGCTGGCGCAGAAAAAGAACGCCAACGCGCGTAGCATCACGGCCTGCAAAGGCTTGGCACTGCGGGCAAAGCGCAACCCGGTGCGCATGGCGCCAACGAAGCGTTCGGCGGGCAGCAGTGGTTCCTTCACCTCGCGCTTCCACAGGAACAACACCAGGATCACACCCGCGAACGAGATGGCATTCAGGGCAAAGGTCAGCCACGGGCCGACCATGCTCACCACCACCCCCGCCAGTGCCGGGCCGATGGCCCGTGATACGTTGATGCCGACACTGGAGAGCGCCACCGCGTTGGCCAGGTCCTCCTTGCCCACCAGTTCCGGTGTCAGTGCGCTCCACGCCGGCATCATCAGCGCTGTACCAATGCCCAGTGCCAGGGTCAGCACCAGCAGCAAGGTGACGTTCATCATCCCGAGCAGGGTCAGGGCCGCCAGCACGACCGCTACGCAAGACATCCACAGCTGCACCAGCAACAGGTAGCGGCGTTTGTCGACGATGTCCGCCGCTGCGCCCGCCGGCAGGGCCAGGAAGAACATCGGCAACGAGCCGGCTACCTGGATCAACGCCACGTGCAGCGGGCTGGCCGACAGCGTGGTCATCAGCCAGCCGGCGCCCACCTCGTGCATCCAGGTGCCGATGTTGGAGGCGATGGTGGCGATCCACAGCATGCGGAAGGTGGTGTTACGCAACGGGCTCCAGGCACCTGAAGGTGATGTGCTCATGTCAGAAGCTGCCTTTGAGTGGGTATTCGATGATCAGGTAGATGCGGTCGATATCATCGCCCGCCTGGGCCTGGTTGGCGCGGTGGCTGACGTGGGAGAGCGACAGGCTCAGGTCCCTGGCAGCCCCCGACTGCACCACGTATTTCAGGTCGATGTCGCGTTCCCAGTGCTTGCCGCCGTCGCCGTACTGGTTCACATAGGCGCCGCCCGCAGGCGCATGGCTGCCGTCGATGCCGCGGCCGCTGACATAGCGGCCCATCAGGCTCAGGCCAGGTGCGCCGAGGGTGGCGAAATTCAGGTCATAGCGCAGTTGCCACGAGTGCTCGCCAGGGCCGTTGAAGTCGGCGTACTTGATCGCGTTGGCCAGATAGATGGAGTCGCCGCCGACGAAGTCGAACGGGGTGTCGCCCTCGACCTTCTGGTAGGCCACGCTCAGCGCCTGGGCGCCGAAGCTGTACTTGGCCAGCAGGCTATAGGCGAGGGTGTCGATCGCCCCGGCGCTGGCGTTGCCGGTGTCGCGGGTTTTGTACAGGTTGCCGTCCAGGCGCCAGTTGCCTTGGGCCAGGTTCAGGTTGAGGTAGGCCTGGCGCCAGGTGTTTTCCAGTTGCCCGGCATACAGTGCGGCGCCGAACGGCCCGTTGGGTGCGAAGGTGGCACCGGCCAGGCTGATGGCCCGGTTTTGGGTGGTCGCGCCGTAGCCACTGAAGTCGTCGCGGGTGGAGCTGTTGTCCTGGTTGTTGAAGGCAGTGAAACGCCCGGCCTGCACGCGCCAGTCGGGCTGGTCGGTGTTTTCCACCCACCAGCCGGTGGCGTATTCCGGGTGCAGGCGTTTGTCACCGGTGTCGAATACCGGGGTTTCCACCATCATCTCGCCATAGCGCAGTTGGGTGTTGCCTAACTGCATTTTGAGCGCGGCACCGGCACTGGAGTACTCGGGCTCGGCGCGGCTGTCGCTGTCGCGTGGCAGCAGGCCGGTGCCGCTGTGGCCGCGGCCGCCGTCGAGCTTGAGGCCAAGAAAGCCATGGGCATCGATGCCGACGCCGACAGTGCCTTCGGTGAAACCGGAACGCACCTCGCCGATGAAGCCTTGGGCCCATTCCTGGCGGTAGTTCTGGCCGCTGCCGGAGGGCGAGCGGAAGTCACTGTGCAGGAAATAGTTGCGGCTGAGCAGCGACCAGCCGGGCGCTTCGGCGTGGCTCAGCGCCGGCCAGAGGGCGAGGGTGGCGAGCAGGGCGCGGCCTGGTCCGTGTGTGGCGCGGATCATGAGGGGCTCCGGGGGATGATCCGGGAGTGTGGAAGAAGAGTAGACCCAAGGTCTTGTAAGGGTGTGCTGGGTGGGGATTTGCATTACCTGTACCGGCCCTTTCGCGGCTAAAGCCGCTCCTACAGGGCCACCACTGGCCCCGAGCCTTGTGTAATACCTGTGGGAGCGGGCATGCCCGCGAAGAGGCCGGCTCAGCCAGCCAGGCACTCAAGCCATGTCGCTGATGGCGAACTCCTCAGCCAGATGATCGATCAGCGCTCGCACCGAAGGCAGCAACCCACGTCGCGATGGGAAGATCGCATGCACGATGCCGCAACGCGGGTGCCAGTCCGGAATCAGCTCAACCAGGCGTCCTGCCGCCAGGTCCTCACGCACCGCCACCCGCGGCAAGTGTGCAATCCCCACTCCGGCTACCACGAAGTGGCGCAAGGCAAACAGGTCATCAGTCACCATGCGTGGTGTATGCGGGATGACGATGCTGCGGCTGTTGTCCTCACCCTGGAACAGTTCCCATTGGTACTCGCGCTGGGCACTGCCCCAATGCACGCTGGGTAGCGTGCCCAGTAGCTGCGGATCAAAGCCTTTGGGCAGTTGCGCCAGGTATTGAGGCTGGCCGACCAGGCACTGGGTGCTGTTGCTCAGCACCTTCATCACCATGTCAGTGTTCTCCAGCGGCGGAAAGCGCACCCGCAGAGCAATATCGAAGCCCTCGTGCAACAGGTCGACACGGCGGTTGGTACTTTCGATGAACAGCTCCACCTGCGGGTACTTGAGCATGTAGCGGGTCAGCATCGGCCCGACCCAGGAGTTGAGCAGGGTGGTCGGGCAACTGATGCGCACCAGGCCGCGCGGTTCGCTGCGGTTGCGCTCGATGATTTCCGCCGCGCCCTCGGCCTCCACGCGCATGGCCAGGCAGCGGTTGTAATAGGCCTGGCCGATTTCGGTCAGCGAGCAGTGGCGGCTGGTGCGGTTCAACAGCCGCACACCCAGGCGGTCTTCAAGGTCGGCGATTCGCCGGCTGAGCTTCGACTTGGGCATGTCCAGCGCCCGCCCGGCCGGGGCGAAGCCGCCATGTTCGACGACCTGGGTGAAGTAGTAGAGGGAGTTGAGGTCTTCCAATGGTCGGTCTCCGGGTATTTGGTTGCCTGTGCCGGCCTCTTCGCTTGTAGGAGCGGCTTTAGCCGCGAAGAGGCCGGCACAGCCCCTACAAATCCATCGTTCATAAATCAGAACGCTAAAGCCAGATTCTGCTAACTACCGCCGCAAAGGTGATGATTTTAATCTGTGCCCATCAACGCGAAACACCCCGGATTGCTGAAAAATTCATAACCCTTAGGAGCACAGACCATGAGCAAATTCACCTACAACCGCCTGAACAAAGACGACGCTGCCGTACTGCTGGTCGACCACCAGGCTGGCCTGCTGTCCCTGGTGCGCGATATCGAGCCGGACAAGTTCAAGAACAACGTGCTGGCGCTGGCTGACCTGGCCAAGTTCTTCAACCTGCCGACCATCCTCACCACCAGCTTCGAGCAAGGCCCCAACGGCCCGCTGGTGCCGGAACTGAAAGCCCTGTTCCCGGATGCGCCGTACATTGCCCGCCCTGGCCAGATCAACGCCTGGGACAACGAAGACTTCGTCAAGGCCGTGAAAGCCACTGGCAAGAAGCAACTGATCATCGCCGGCGTTGTGACTGAAGTGTGCGTAGCTTTCCCGGCCCTGTCTGCCCTGGAAGAAGAGTTTGACGTGTTCGTGGTGACCGATGCTTCCGGCACCTTCAACGAAATGACCCGTGATGCCGCGCATGACCGCATGAGTCAGGCGGGCGCCCAACTGATGACCTGGTTCGGCGTGGCCTGCGAGCTGCACCGCGACTGGCGCAACGATGTCGAAGGGCTGGCTGCACTCTGCTCCAACCACATTCCGGATTATCGCAACCTGATGACCAGCTATAACGCGCTGACTGCGGGTAAGTAATCAACCATCAGCAACGCGCACAAAGGCCGGCTCTCTCTATAGGGAGCCGGCCTTTTTTGTTTGCTGTACCGGCCTCTTCGCGGGCAAGCCCGCTCCCACAGGGATCGCGCAAGATTCAACGCCAGTGCAGTACCTGTGGGAGCGGGCATGCCCGCGAAAGGGCCGGTGCAGGCGACTCAGTTCATGGGCTGTGACTCAATCCCATCCAGCAATGCCTCAACCAACCCTTCTGCCATTTCGAGTGCGTTCAGGTTGCTCCAGAACAGGCTCTTGCCTGTGTCATCCAGATGCTCCAAGGCTTTGTAGCCACAGTCGTAGGCACCGCGCAGGTATTGGGCGACATGCACCAGGGCATCGTGGGCGGAAACGCCTGGGTTTACGGTGAACAATGGGGGATGGCCGGCATCGCAGCGGCTGAAAGAGCGTTGTGTGGTGTTGGGGAGGGGTGGATCGGGGACAATCTTTTTCATAGCCAAACTCCGATAGAGGTTGGCCGGCACCATCCGTTTCCACGCGAAGGGTGGCGGCTGCACGCGGGGTGGAAAGCCGGGCTATCGGAACCCCGGCAGGCCATTCGGCCTCCCGCGCGCAGCTGCCATGACAACTGCCATTCCGATTACCTGCCGGGTTTCCACACCCGATCGCTGAACCGACAGCGACCTGGTCAGCCTAGAGAGCTGGCCTTCCCCGGACAATCAGACGGGCGTCGACACGGTGTGTAGGATAATTCCTTGGGATTGGCGTGAACGTAGGAAATGGTTCGCGGGGAAGTAGGACCCAGCTGAGAATTAGACGATTTGTGATGGTTTTTGTGAGTTCGCGTAATGGCGGCGAGGTGATCGTCAGGAAATTGCATGATGGCTTCCAGGTGCCTGGCGATAGTTTTTGGGCGCCCGTGAGATCGAGCGCCGCGCGGGCGGCGCTCGATCTCACAGGCACTACAACCCTCGAGGCATGCGCCAAAAGGCCTCAGTCCGCATCCGAATCAAACAACCGCTCCAGCTCCACCCGCGCCTCCTTGGCCGTCTGCATCACCTTGGCCCGGTCATCACGCACTTGCCCCTGGGCCTCCAGCACCTCTTCGTCATGCTGGGTAAACCGTGCAATGCGGTCCGCCGCCTGTTCATCGCTCAGGCCCAACCCCACCAGTGCCCGGCGGGTCATTTCCAGGCTGGAGTAGAACGTCTCGCGAATCGGCTCGGCGCCCACATCCGCCAGTTTGTGCACATGCTGGCGGTTGCGCGCCCGGGCCAGCACCTTCAGGTGTGGGTACAGGCGCTTCACCCGTGCGGCGGTATGAATGGCGGCTTCAGGGTCATCAATGGTGATGATGAAATACTCCGCTTCACCCACCTTGGCGGCGTGCAACACCTCCGGGCGCAGCGGGTCGCCGTAGAACACCGGTACCTGTTCGAACATGCGGGTCATCTCGATGGTGTCCACCGAGGTTTCCAGGGCAATGAACGGGATCTTCTGCGCCCGCAGGATGCGCGCGACGATCTGGCCCATGCGGCCCATGCCGACGATCACCACCCGCGGCGTATCAGTCTGGATCTGCTTGTACTGCTCGGGCACTTCACGCGCCGGCTGCGGGCGCTTGAGGACGCGGGCGCAACCCAGCATCAGCAGCGGGGTGATGGCCATCGACAGGGTAATGGTCATCAGCAGCAGGTCGTAGGTCTGGGTATCGAACAGGCCTTGGTCCTTGCCCAGCTTGAACACCACGAAGGCGAACTCGCCACCGGCCGCCAATACCATGCCCAGGCGCAGGGCGCTGGCGCTGTTCAGGCCACCGACCAGGCGGCCGACGCCTATCAGCAACAGCAGCTTAACGGCCACCAGCAACAGGGTCAGGCCCAGCACCACCAGCGGCATTTCCAGTAACAGGTGCAGGTTGGCGCCCATGCCCACGCTGATGAAGAACAGCCCCAGCAGCAGGCCCTTGAAGGGTTCGATCTGCGATTCCAGCTCGTGACGGTATTCCGAGTCGGCCAGCAGCAGGCCGGCGAGGAAAGCGCCAAGGGCCATGGAGATACCCGCTTCTTCCATCAGCCAGGCGGTGCCGATCACCACCAGCAGTGCGGTGGCAGTAGACACTTCCGGCAGGCCGGTGCGAGCCACGGTGCGGAACACTGGGCGCAACAGGTAGCGACCGCCGATGATCACCACGGCGATGCTGGCGAATACCTTCAGGCCGTGTTGCAGGCTGTCGCCTTGGCTGGTGTCCGGGCCACTGGCGGCCAGCAGCGGTACCAAGGCGATCAGCGGGATCGCGGCGATGTCCTGGAACAACAGGATGGCGAACGCCAGACGGCCGTGCGGTGCATTGAGCTGCTTGCTCTCGGCCAGGCTCTGCAGGCCAAGGGCGGTGGACGAAAGCGCCAGGCCCAGACCGAGCACGATGGCTGCTGGTAGCGTCTGGCTGAAGCCGAACAGGGCGATGGCGCCGATGACTGCGCCGGTCAGCACCACTTGGGCAGTGCCGACACCAAACACCGACTTACGCATCAGCCACAAGCGTTTGGGCGACAGTTCCAGGCCGATGATGAACAGCAGCAAGACCACGCCCAGTTCGGAAATGTGCGCCACGCTTTCTGTGTCGCGGATCAGGCCAAGTGCTTGCGGGCCGATGACCACACCGGCGAGCAGGTAGCCGAGCACGGCACCCAGTTGCAGGCGCTTGGCCAGGGGGACGGCGAGGACGGCGGCAAGCAGGAAGATCACCGCGGTTTGCAGAAGGCTGCCTTCGTGTGGCATTGGCTCGTACTCCATGAGCTGCCGGGGCAGCGTTCGAACAGTTTGACGGACAATTCTGAGGGGTAGGGTGGCGTCAGACAATCATCTGACGGGAAGAAACATTGTCCTTTTCAGAGTGACAATCAGTGCCGGCGCTTACCTGGGCTCAAGGCCTGTGCTATCTCTGTGGGAGCGGGCGCGCCCGCGAAGAAGGCAGCGCTAATCCGACTGTTCACCGCCACCAAACTGTGCCCGATACTGCGCCGGCGTCATGCCAATTCGCTCAAAGAATACCTTGCGCATGTGTCGGTCACTGCCAAACCCGCACTGCGCCGCAACCACCTTCATCGGCAGGTCACCGCATTCGAGCAGCTTGCGCGCACGATCGATGCGCGCATTCTGCAGGTACTGCAGCGGCGTAATGCCCACCTCGCGCAGAAACGTCCGGGCAAAGTTACGCCCGCTCATGGCCACCAGTTCGGCCATTTTCTGCACGGTGAACGCCTGCTCGATGTGGTCGACGATATAGGCCTGCACCCGGGCAATCGGCGAGTCATCGCGTGGTACCGCAGCCAGCAACGGCCCGTAGGGTGTCTGCCCACCCTGACGGTGGCGGGCTACCAGCAGTACCTTGGCTACTTCCAGGGCCAGCGCCTTGCCATGGTCCTCGGCGACCACCGCCAGTGCCAGGTCGATCCCTGCAGTGATACCGCCCGAGGTGATCAGGCAGCGGTCCATCACGTAAATCTGCTCGGTCTCCACCTTGGCTTCGGGAAACGCCTGTGCCAGGCGCTCCACGTAATTCCAGTGGGTGGTGCAGCGATAGCCATTGAGTAACCCGGCCCGCCCCAGCAGGAACACCCCGGTGCAGATGGCACCGAAGCGCTTCGCCTGGCGCACGGCCTTGGGCAGCCAGCGCTCGATCCCTGGCAGGGCGATGTCATAGGCCCCAGGGCCGCCCGGCACCAGCAACAGGTCGACGGCCTCCGGCAAGTCTTCCAGGCGCCGGTCGGCCACTACCTTCAGGCCGCATGAGCCGCGTACCACTGCTTGCCCCTCGGCCAAGGTCAGCAGCCGATATTGCCGTGCTGCAGGCAAGAACCGGTTGGCGATGGCGAATGCATCCATGGGGCCGGTGACATCCAGCAGTAGCACATCATTGAACAGCACCATGGCCACGGTGCGGTGGGCGGGTTTTTCCTGCATACCTCTTTCGCCTTGAATGCCGGCCGCGGTTAGCGGCCAGAAGCTGAATACGAAACGCATCTTAAGGTATCGGCAAAACGCCCAGGGCCAGCAGCGCACAATTAACAACAATTCAGGTTTGGCTCAGGACTTCGTCATGTGCCGGGGGCGAGACTTTCCTTATTGAACAGGAGAGTCGCCATGTACCCTGGGACGCCCGAAGCGCCGCTGCAAACCCCCGGCGCACTCACGCCCGCGCGGCTGCGCCGGGCCAAGGAGCTGATGTTGCATAGCCCGTTGTCGATCATCGAGATCGCCGCGGTATGCAACCTTACCCGCAGCCATTTTTCCCGCGCGTTCAAAGTCAACACCGGCCTTTCGCCGCAGGCCTGGCGCCTGCTGGCGCGCATGGAAAAGGCCAAGCGCTTGCTTGCCACCGAGGCGCCTATCACCCACGTGAGCCTGGAATGCGGCTTTTGTGACCAGGCCCATTTCACCCGTGCTTTCAGCCGCCTGGTCGGCCAGCCACCCAAGGCCTGGCGGCAGGCGCAGACACTTTCTTAAGCCAATGCTATCCACCGGTATAACCCCTGCGGACAGTGCCGGCCCGTTATCCCAACCCAAGGAGTCACCCCATGAGCCAACCCGATTACAAGCGCCTGAACAAAGACGACGCCGTGGTGCTGCTGGTCGACCACCAGACCGGTCTGATCTCGCTGGTGCAGGATTTTTCGCCCAACGAATTCAAGAACAACGTGCTGGCCTTGGGCGACCTGGCCAAGTTCTTTGGCCTGCCGACCATCCTCACCACCAGCTTCGAGCAAGGCCCGAATGGCCCGCTGGTGCCCGAGCTGAAAGAGATGTTCCCGGATGCGCCGTACATTGCCCGTCCCGGCCAGATCAACGCCTGGGACAACGAAGACTTCGTCAAGGCAATCAAGGCCACGGGCCGCAAGCAACTGATCATCGCCGGTGTGGTGACCGATGTGTGCGTGGCCTTCCCGACCCTGTCGGCGCTGGCGGAAGGTTTTGAAGTGTTCGTGGTGACCGATGCCTCGGGCACCTTCAACGAAACCGTGCAGCAAGCGGCTTGGGTACGCATGACCCAGGCGGGTGCGCAGATGATGAACTGGTTCTCGGTGGCCTGCGAACTGCACCGCGACTGGCGCAACGACATCGAAGGGCTGGGTAACCTGCTGTCGCAGCGTATCCCCAACTACCGCAACCTGATGAACAGCTACGCAGCGCTGGCCTCGCGTTGATGTAAACCTGTACTGGCCTCTTCGCGGGTAAACCCGCTCCTACAGCCGCGCCGACCGTAGGAGCGGGTTTACCCGCGAAGAGGCCGGCACAGGCTATGCGTGATTCAAAGGCAGACTGACACGAATCCGGCATCCACCCAACTGCGACACCAGCGCCTGCAGCTGCCCGCCGTGGGCCTGGGCGACCGAACTGCAGATCGCCAAGCCCATCCCCATGCCACCGGTCTTGGTGGTATGAAACGCATCGAATACGCGCTCACGCTCGTCCGCCGCGATCCCCGGCCCGTTGTCGTCCACGCAGATCTCCACCTCGTCCTCGACTACCGCCGACGTAATCTTCAGCACCCCGTCACAGCGATACCCCGCCAACGCTTCCAGGGCATTGGTAATCAGGTTGAACACCAGCTGCTGCAACTGCACAGGGTCGGCTGTCACGCACACCCCGGCCTTCAACCGTGTCTGCACATTCACCTTGCCCTTGGCGGCGTCGGCCGAGGTCAGGCGCACCACCTCGCGGATCAATTCGTCCAGCTTCACCGCCCTGAGTTGCATCGGTGACTGCTTGGCCAGGGACCGCAGCGCCCGCACGATGTTGCCGGCCCGTTCGCTGTCGTTGCGGATGTCTTCCAGGCCGGCAATCGCTTCTTCCAGGTCGGGTTTGGCGCGTTTCAGCCAGCGCAGGCTGGCCGCGGCATTGGAGGCGATGCCCAGGAGCGGCTGGCTGATCTCGTGGGCGATGGACGCTGACAGCTCATTCATCGCCTGCAAGTGCGCACTGCGCGCCAGTTCCGCACGCGAGCGGCGCAACTCAGCCTCCATCTGGGTGCGGATCTGGTTTTCCTCGGCCAGGCGCGTGTAGAACTTGGCCGTTTGTAGCGACACCGCTGCCTGCGAGGCGAGGATTTCCAGCATGGCCAGGCGCTGACTGCCGAACAGGTTCGGCACGAGGCGGTTTTCCAGGTACACCAGGCCGATCAGCACGCCCTGGATCACCAGCGGCAGGCACAGCACCGAGCGGGCGTTGCGCGCCTGCAGCTGTTGGCGGAAGGCCTCCGGGCACTCACTGAGGGCATCGTTGAGCACCAGCGGTTTGCGGGTGCGCATGGTGGTGTTGATGACTGACAGCGGTGCCTGGGTCATGAACTTCTGGCAGTTGTCCATGCTCACGTGCAGCCCGGCATCGTCGATGTAGGCCAGGGCGGCCATCTGGAATTCGGCGCCGCTTACAATCAGCAGCGCGCCATGGTCGGCACCGGAGTGCTGGGTCAGGTGGCCCATCAGGGTTTCGATCAGGCCTTCGAGCAGCACTTCCTCGGACAGCGCCCGCGCGGCTTCGATGCCGGCTTCGAGGTCCAGCCTGGCCTGGTGGGTGGCGCGATAGGTCTCCTGAATCGGCTGGGTGCGCAGAAACGGATGCAACGTCTCCAGCTGGTGCACCTTGCCGGTCGCGCCCCAGATGTGGAAGCAGTCGCGGGCAATGCGCAGGTGCAGGTTGGCGCCCGAGATCAGACCGCTGGGGATGCACACCTCGGCCAGCTGTTCATGGGCCAGCGCCTGCTCGTGGATGAAGCCGGCAGCGGTGGCGGCGATTTGCGCCTGGTCGAAGCAGCGGATCGCGGCCAGGCCGTCGCCTTCGAGCTTGGCGATGACGCCCTCGATCAGCAACTGCTTGCTGCGGAAGGTGGCCGGGTTGAAGCCGGCCCAGCGACTGAAGCGCTCGCGCAGGGCCTGCAGCTCGCGCAGCTTGTCGGCAAGGCTGCCGTGCGCCTCGGGGCTGCCCAGGGCCAGGCCGCGGAACAGGTGATAGTCGGCCAGGTTGATGTGCGCCGGTGCGGCCCAGGTGTTGTCGCCGGCCAATGCCAGGTCGCGCATGGCCTTCGGGATATTGCCCATGTAGAAGGCGCACATGGCGGCGAACAGGTGTTGGAAGAACCGCGTGGTGGGCGACCTCGAGGCGGTGGCCGGGGCGGGGCAGGGCGTGCCGCTCAGGTTGGCGACGAACGCTTGCTGGGCCAGCAGGATCTGCTCGATATCGCCGTAGCCGTGACGACGCACAGTGGCCAGGCCTTGCGCCACTTCCTCGACCACGTCCGGCAGGTAGCGGCCCATGAACAGCGAATCTGAAACCAGGTGGTTGCAGGCATAGCAGCTCATCGCCAGGTCACCGCTCAGGCGCGCCGAGTCAACCGCGTCCAGCGCGGTACGTCGGGCGAATTCCATGGGCGAGGTCCAGGCGCTGACCTGGTCCAGGGCCAGCAACGCGCTGGTCAGATCAGCGTCGAAACCGTGCCGTTCGATCAGCTTGAGCGCGGCCAGGCAACAGGCATGGCCATCATGGTAAGCGCCAAAACGCTCGGCAATCATCACGCCGTACCAGGCCATGCCGTAGGTGCTGCCAGGGGCAACGCCGTGCAGTAGCGACATCTCCATGAGCTTGGCCAGGTGCAGGAAGCAGATGTCGTCCTTCACGAAGAATGATGATGACAGAGTGGCCAGCAGGCTGATGGCAACCGTCACATCCTCCGAATCGGTGCGCGGCAGTGACTCCAGGCAATGCCGGTCCTTCTGTTCGATCAACGCCTGCACATGGGCATGACTGGCCTCGACCTGTTGCCAGTCGAGGCCCCGCACCGGGCTGATGCCCAGCAAGTCCAGGCCGGCCAGGGCGCTGTCGATAGCCGCTTGATAGTCACCGCGCAAGGTGTACAGCAGTGCCTGCAGCCGGCACGCCCGCGCCTGGTCCAACACCGAGCGGGCACGCTGGCGGCATTCAGTGAGGCGGGCCTCGGCCGCGATCGTGCGTGACAGTTGCATGTCGCACTCCGTCGCCATGCAGGCGATGGCAAAGCCATGCGTGGCGCGGCTTTCCAGCGTGGCGCTGTGCTGCAGCAACTGCTCGGCGGTGTGCAGGTAACCAGCGGCCTGCTCGAAGGTGCCGGCGTCGCGTGCGCATGATGCGGCTTCGCGTAAAAGCTGCAGGAACGCTTCGCAGTCATCCGCTGCAAACCCGCATGGGGTGGCGCGTTGTAGCTGGCTGGCGAGCTCGAACAACACCTCGTGCGTTCGCCCTGGCCAAGCCTGGCGCATGGCCAGGGCGATACGTGCATGCAGCGAGGCGCGCTGGTGCACGGGCGTGAGTGCATAGGCGGCCTCCATCACCCGATCATGAGTGAAGCCCAAGCCGTTCTGGCCCGGTTGCAGGAAGCCAGCCCCAATCAAGGCTTTCAAGGGTTCGCCTGGCGGTTGGGCGAGCACTTGCCGAAGCAGGTGTTCATCGCAGTGGCTGCCCGCCGCGCTGACGACCCGCAACAGGTCGCGTTGCGGTGCCGGCAGGCGCTCCAGACGGTGGACCATCAGGTCGGCGACATTGTCGGAGTAGCAGTGCCGGGCCACGGCCTGCAGGCACCAAGACCAGCGCATGGCCTGGGTGTCGAAGATGAACAGCTGGTCTTCGACCATGGCCCTGAGGATCTGGTTGATGAAAAACGGATTGCCCGCCGTCTTGCCATGCACCCGTTTGGCCAGTTGAAATGCGGCCTCGGGGGCAACATGGAAGCGCTCGCCAATCAGCTCGGCCACCGCCCCAACGGCCAGCGGCCGCAGGTTCAGCGTGGTGCTGCGCACCGCTGCGGGTATGGCCAGCGGTGCGCTGGTGGTGGGCGTATCGTTGCACCGAGCGAAAATCAGCAGCAGGTTGGCCGGCGCTTCAGCCAGCAGTTGGGCCAATAGTTGCCGGGTGGCGTCGTCGGCCCATTGCAGGTCGTCGAAGAACAGCACCAGCGGTTGGCCAGGCCGGCTGAAAACCTGCAGGAATTCAGAGATCGCGTGCAGTTCCTTCTGCAACGCAAGGCGCGTGGGCTTGGCGGGTAATTGGGGCAGGGGGCCGAGAATCAGTTGCAGGTCCGGGGCCAGCTTGCCGAGCAGACGACCATGACTTTTGATGCGGCGCTGGATCTCGCGGCGCAGGGTGACGAGGTCCTGACTGTTCTTGGCCAGCAACTGGGTAGTCAGGGCACCGAGTATTTCGATCCAGGGCGTGTAGGGCACTGCTTGGGTGTGGCTGTTGCATTTGCCGACGGCCCAGTAACCTTCGGCGTTGGCCTTGAGAGCGGCTTCGACCAGGCTCGACTTGCCCATGCCAGCAGCGCCGTTGATGACCAGGGCTTGTGGTTTGCTATCGCGATGCAAGGCCTTGAGCAGCAGGGTGATAGCCTTTTGCTCGGCGCCGCGGCCAAACAGGCGCGCGTGGCCGGGCGCTACCGGGTCGGCGCAGCCTGGGGTGAAGGGCGCCATGGTTTTGTGGGCGGCCCACTGCCGCTGGCAGTGAGCCAAGTCCACTGCAAGGGCGCGCGCGCTCTGGTAGCGGGCGTCCGGCTCTTTGGCCAAGGCCTTTGCCAGGACCAGGCTGAGGGGGTGCGGCACCTTGCTGTCCGCTTCGCTGGCCGCCCGCGGCTGCACACCAGCATGCAGCTGTCGCCAGTGCAGGGTGTCGCGCCCGGCCAGCGGCAGTTCGCCTACCAGTAACTGGTAGAGGATTGCCCCCAGGGCATAGATGTCACTGCGTCGGTCGCTGCTGCTACCGTGCGGGCAAACCTGCTCCGGCGCCAGGTAGGCCCAGTTGCCGAGCGGGGTGCCCTGTTCGCTGATCCGCTCTGCTGGGTCGGCACGAAAGAAGCCCAGGCGCACCCGCTGGTGGGCGCGCAGGTATACATGTTCAGGCTGCAATGTACCGTGCAGCACATTGCGTTCGTGCGCTTGCGCCAACGCATGGGCAGCGTTCACCGCGATGTCGAGAAACGGCTCCAGTGCAGCAGGGCCTTCAGCGATCAGGTCGGCGACTGAGCGCCCGGCCGGGTACACCAGCAACGGGCCTTCGGCCGAGCGCACGAACGCCGAGGGGATCACCGCCCACTGCGGGTCCAGT
Source organism: Pseudomonas sp. CGJS7 (assembly GCF_036961695.1). Classification (NCBI taxonomy): domain Bacteria; kingdom Pseudomonadati; phylum Pseudomonadota; class Gammaproteobacteria; order Pseudomonadales; family Pseudomonadaceae; genus Pseudomonas; species Pseudomonas sp. CGJS7. The sequence continues at coordinate 26,606 of NZ_JBAMDI010000039.1, forward strand.
TGCAGGCGGTAGTCACGTTCCAGGCGCTGACAGGCGGAAGGAGCCTCGAGCGGCGCGCGCACGGCGATCCAGGCCTGATTTGTGGCTGGGTCGCGCAGGCGGAAATAGCTGAGTTCACCTTCCTGGCCCAGCGCGCTGATCTCGCACCGCTTCAGCCAGCCCTCGTCGATTGACTGGTCGTAATCGATGGGCCTGTGGGCAAGGCGTTCATCGAGCATAAAGCACCCCCGCTAGCGACATCCTGAGGCGCGAGTATACGCAGCGGGCCCAGCATGGATGCGGGTTACAGCCTGCTTGGCAGGAACGGGCACGCTGTTGTCCGTTATCGTCCCCTTGGGGCAGGCGGGCTTTTGTATAGTCCTTGGGCCAACCTATCCCTCGGGATAATTGTCTGAACGCCAACGCTGGCCTAGGCTGCCCAGGGCAGCGAAAACGCCCGTGCCCGCGCGAGGAAGCCATGATCCGAATAGGCAATGCCCAGGTGTCGCTGGAGCGGCGCGAAGTCTTTGTCGATGGCAAGCCGATCCTGTTGGGTGGGCGTGCTTTCGACGTGCTGGCCACGCTGATCAGGGCCAAGGGCCGCGTGGTCGGCAAGGACGAGTTGTTCAGCCAGGTGTGGTCCGGCACGGTGGTCGAGGACAATAACTTGCAGGTTCAGGTGTCCTTGCTGCGCAAGGCCTTTGGCGACCGTGGCCTGATCCAGACCGTGCCGCGCCGGGGCTATCGCCTGGCCGCGCAGATCAGCCTCGAGGAGCCTGGTGAGGCATTGGGCAGGTCGTTGCTGCGCAGCCTGGCCGAGACTGTCGAGCCGCTCGATGAGCGCGTGAATGTGCCGGTGTTGGTGGTGGATGACGACTCGTCGGTGCGCACCGCGTTGGGCCGGCTGTTGCGCTCGCAGGACATCCCGCACCACTTGTTTGCCAGTGCCGAGGCGCTGTTCGAGGCTCGCCTGGAAACCCCCTGTGCCTGCCTGCTGCTGGACATGCACTTGCCTGGCACAAGTGGCCTGGAGGTACAGGATGCGCTGTGCCGGCTGGCGCTGCCCTGGCCGATCGTGTTCATGACTGGTTTCGGCACCATCCCGATGACCGTCCAGGCCATGCGCGCCGGGGCGGTGGAGTTTCTGACCAAGCCGTTCGATGAAGACCAGTTGCTGACCCTGTTGCAGACAGTGCGCGCCCGGGCCGTGGCCGAAGGCCGCAAGTGGCTGCAGGCGCGGCAGGTCGAGGAAAAGTACCAGCGCCTGACTCAGCGTGAGCGCCAGGTCTTCTCGCTGGTGGTAGGCGGCTTGTCGCACAAGCAGATCGCCAGGCAGATCGGCACCAGCGAGGTGACGACCAAGGTGCACAAGAAGAACATCATGAACAAGATGCAGTCCCGCTCGCTGCTGGAGCTTGCGGCCATGCACAACCTCCTCGGAGCGCGGTCTGCGAGCCTGGGCGGCGCATGAGCAGAGAGGTGTGCATCGTCGACGACGATGCCTCGGTGCGCAAAAGCCTGGCCAACCTGCTGCGCTCGGCGGGGTTCGAGACCTTGTCGTTTTCCGCCGGGCACGCATTCCTGGCTTCGCCACTGGCGGGCGAGGCGGGCTGTGTGTTGCTGGACCTGAAAATGCCGGGGATGAGCGGGCTGGAGGTACAGCGTGAGCTGGCACAGCGGGGGTGGCGCTTGCCGGTGATCTGCATGTCGGCACATTGGGACGATGGCTCGGTACGGGCAGCGATGGGCCTTGGGGCACTGGCCTGCCTGGGCAAGCCGTTTTCTGAAGAGGTGCTGCTGAAGGTGGTTGAAGAGGCTTTGGCTGGCGGTCAGTGAGGTATGGCTGTGCCGGCCTCTTCGCGGGTGAACCCGCTCCTGCAGGGGGCATCACAACCCTGGCAATCTAACTGCTCCCCGGTCGGTACTGCAGGGCCTCGGCCAGGTGCGCCCGGCCAATCGTCTCGCATCCCTCCAGGTCCGCCAGTGTCCGCGCCACCTTCAACAACCGGTGCGCCGCCCGTAGCGACAAGGTCAGCCGCTCGCAGGCCCCTTCCAGCCAGACCTGATCCGCCGCTACCAACCCACAGTGGTGCCTTAAACCTTCAAGGTCGAGAAATGCATTCGCACAGCCTTGTCGCCTGTGCTGCAGCTCCCGCGCTTCAGCCACCCTGACGGCGACATCGGCACTGGTTTCACCACAAGGCTGGTTGTTCAACGTAGTGCTCTCGCGAGCCACGGTCAGGTGCAGGTCGATGCGGTCCAGCAGTGGCCCGGACAGCTTGTTGCGATAGCGCGCGATCTGCTCGGTGCTGCAGCGGCAGCGGCCAGTGGGGTCGCCCAGGTAGCCGCAAGGGCAGGGGTTCATCGCTGCCACCAGCTGGAAGCGCGCGGGGAAGCGCACTTTGTCGCGGGCACGGGCAATCACGATTTCACCTGACTCCAGTGGCTCGCGAAGCACTTCCAGTACGCGCCGCTCAAACTCCGGAAGTTCGTCGAGAAACAACACGCCGTGATGGGCTAGCGTGATCTCACCTGGTTGCGGTCGGCTACCGCCACCGACCAGCGCCGGGCCGGACGCAGAGTGATGGGGGTGGCGAAAGGGTCGCTGTGGCCAGCTGTTCAGCGGCGCTTTCCCGCTGACCGACTGGATTGCCGCCACTTCCAGCGCTTCGTGCTCGTCCAGCGGTGGCAGCAGCCCGGGAAGGCGGCTGGCGAGCAAGGTCTTGCCGGTGCCGGGCGGCCCGGTGAACAGCAGGTTGTGCGCACCGGCCGCAGCCAGCAGCAAGGCACGCTTGGCTGCCAGTTGGCCCTGCACTTCGCTCAAATCCGGGTAGGGGCGTTGCTGCAGGATCAGGCCGTTGGCAGCGTAGGGCGGCAGCGGCACCTGGCCGTTCAGGTGGGCGACCAACTCCAGCAGGTGGCCCACCGCATACACCACCAACCCGCCGGCCAGGCTGGCTTCCTCGGCATTTTCCCGTGGTACTACCAGCGCCCGGCCTGCTTCGCGTGCCGCGAGTGCCGCAGGCAGCACGCCCTGCACTGGGCGCAATTTCCCCGACAGCGCCAGTTCGCCCAGGCATTCCATATCGGTCAGGGTGGCAATCGGCACCTGGCCGTCGGCGGCGAGGATGCCCAGGGCGATGGCCAGGTCATATCGGCCGCCATCCTTGGGCAGGTCGGCGGGGGCGAGGTTCTGGGTAATGCGCCGCTGTGGGTACTTCAGCCCGGAGTTGACGATGGCGCTGCGCACCCGGTCCTTGCTTTCCTTGACCGTGGTTTCCGGCAGGCCGACCAGGGTGAGATGAGGCAGGCCGTTGGCCAGGTGGGTTTCGACGCTGACCGCCGGTGCCTGCACGCCTACCTGGGCGCGGCTGTGGACGAGGGCTAGGGACATGAACACTCCGTTGTTGCTGGAAAATGCCGCTTCCTGCGGCTGGGCAAAGAATAGCCAGTGCTGCCACGGCAGGCGCAACAAGTGTGCGTCGTGGTTTTTCAGGGCAGGGGTTTTCCCTGCGTTTTCATGCGGTTCGGCAAAAATGGATCCAATAGGCTTTGCGCAGGCGTCAGGTATGACTTAGTGTTGTTGGGCAACCGCAGTTGCCATGGGATGGCACTGCGTCTTCTTTCAAATGGACTTGAGGTATTGCACCGTGCAAATGCTCACCCGCACGCACCAGGTAATGCGCGAACTGGTGCAGGCCAGTGCATTCGTTGAACTCAACCGCTTTTTCGACAGGCTTGAGGCTCAGTGGCGTCAGGCCCCGCCCGGCGAGTTCCCGGCCTACCTGGCGGCCATTGACGGGCACATGCTGCTCGACCAGGAAAACCAGGGCGACAGGGCCCTGAGCCAAGTGCTCAGAGCCTGGATTGACGCGTGCCCCAGGGCTTACCACCCACAAGTGGTAATGGGTATGCACTGCTTCCACCGAGCCTGCCAGGTGCAGGTTGATGGCCCACGCAACGCTGCACGCTTGCTGGCGGTCGCGCAAATTTGTGAATCCGCCACCGCGCACCTGTTGCGTGCAATGGACCGCTCTGCGCACCCCGTGGCAGCGGCCATTGGCATGCTGCGCATCAGTGCGCAGTTCCATGAGCCTGGTTGGTTGCTCCAACTGTTCCAGGGGGAGCCTGCACGCTTCAGGCCCAGTGCCCATGCCGATGTAGAGGTACAGGAAGCTGCAGCGCCGTTGCTGGTGAGGCATGGGCTTTTGCCCTTGGCCGAGCTGCCACAGGCGCTGCCGCGCTACCTGGGCAAGCGGGTCGACCATGAAAACGAGGACCCTCGCTATTACTGGCTGCGCCATGCGCTGATCGCCCGCCCCGGCTGCTTCGAAGCGATCCAGGCCCTTGCTGTGTACCTGCTGCCACGCTGGGGCGGCAGCCTCGATGCGTTCGAGCTGTTGATCAATGGCCCGTTGTGCGCAACCTGGGACGAGCCTTTGCGTAATGCGCTGCACTGGATGGCCGTCGAAGGCCGGCTGATGCTGCCACAGGCTGATCCGTTGCAAGCCGTCGCCGACTGGCAGCACGTGTTCGAAGACTGGTCACAACGCCCGTTGAGGCCCAGGGAACGTGCTGTCGTTCTGGCATGGCGGGGGGCGCTGCGCAGCGGGGCATCGGGCGACCATGCTGGCGCTATGCGCGACTTTGCCGCGAGCTTGGCGTGCAATGCCGATCTCGGCGCCATCCGCGCCATGGGCGTGCCGTTTCGCTGTTTGGCCGAGCTGATACTGCGCAATGGCATGGCAGATGAGAGGCAACTGTTACACAGCGCCATTGAGCGCCTGTGTGACGGCCGTTCACATGCTGCTGCCTGTGCATTACGCGCTGTCGGGCACCGTTTCGGGCTGTGGGCGCTGCCACGCTCGGCCGAGCAGGCAAGGCTATGGTTGCAACGGGCGGTGAGTCGCCAGTTCGCGGGCCAGGCACCGGGGTTCGAAGTGCTTGAAGTGGCGCGATTGCTGTGGGCAGCCAACCGGCATGAAGTGGCCTGCTACCTGTATGAACGCTGCGCCGAACTGAACCTGCCGGGTGCTGCCCTGGCCTTGTATGAGCTGCACCATGGCGGCCTGGCCAACACCCCGGCGCATTACCTGGACGACGAAGCAGCCGGGTACTGGCTGCAGCGTGCGGTGGAGGCGGGCAGCAGGCAGGCCAAGTACAACCTGGCCTGCCTGCGCATGGACGGCGATGAGGATCTGAACGAGCGCAGTGCCATGCTGGCGGTCAGGCGCCTGCTTGTCGACGCGCTGGGCAACGGGCAGACCAATGCGTGTGCGCGGTTGCACCTGGGGATTTTGTTACGCCGGTTTGGTGAGGCGCAGGAGCGAAGTGAGGCGGTTGCTTACCTGCTGAGCCTGGTCGAGCACCCGGACCCGTGGCTTGCAGGGCGTGCCAGCGCCGAACTGGGGCTGGCCTGGATGCAGGGGCGTGGCACCCGCAAGCAAAGCCGCTTTGCCGCCATCCAATGGGTCAACCGAGCGGCCAGCTTGCAACCAAGGGATTCGGCCATTGGTGATATCCAGGCCCAGATCCTCAATTCGCACAGCCGGGTGAAGACGTTGTTTACTCAGTGCGGGGCGGCATTGTTCCGCGGCACACTGCATGCAAGTGAGCTACCACCGAAACAGGCCTTTACCCACGCCGAGTCGTTGCGGGTTCAACCTGCATCGGACGGGCTCAGGCGCGCACATAAACCCAGGCTGTCAGGCCCGATGCAAGGGTGACTGCGACGCGCTTGTAGTCGGCAACTTCATAGCGGTCCGCCGCTGCCAGTTCGTCTTCGCTGATCTGGAAGACCATGCCGGCCACGCTGTCGTTGGCCTGGCTGCTGGGGGAAACGATGGGGTGATGAGACTTGCCGCTGGTCGCCAGTACGCCCGGGTCGGTGATCTCGACCCAGTCCAGGCGGTAGCCCGGCATACGGTCGGCCTGGCCGTTCAGCTCACGGCCAAAGTTGGCCAACTGCACGGCTTTATCCTGCAAGGTGCCGTAGGAAAACAACAGTACCGGGTATGCGCTGGAGGGCTGCATTCATTCATCCTGTGAAGTTGGGTTCAGCCGGGCTTCCAGCTCGGCTACCTGTTTTTCCAAGGCCTCAAGGCGTGCGCGGGTACGCGCCAGTACAACCATCTGGCTGTCGAACTCATCGCGGCTGACCAGGTCCAGCTTGCTGAAGGCGCCTTGCATCAACACTTTGAACTGGCTTTCGAGTTCCGCACGGGGCTGGGCGGCATCGCTGCTGAACAGGCGCGAGGCCTGTTCGCTCAGGGCATCGAGAAGGGCTTTGGGCGGGAGCATGGGGCTGTCCACTGAAACTGAGAAATGGCCGCCAGTGTAGCACGCACAAACCTGGCGCCTGAGTGCACATTGGCCTTCGTAGGAGCGGGTTTACCCGCGAAGAAAACACCGCGGTGGATGGCAAGGGCTTCGCCCGTGTTCGCGGGCAAGCCCGCTCCCACAGCGATCGCGCCAACTTTTAGAAATTGAGCAAGACAGTTGCTCACGAAAAAGAATGATCTGCGGTTTCTAATCCGTTGCACATTTTTCGCGCAACTTGCCCCGCTGCTGCGCACCGAAATTGTGCATGTTTCCCATGCTGGCGACTGGCCAATCCCGAGCAAATCACATAACGCGCTGTTTTTCGGCGCTTTGTCGGAACTGGCAAGGTTTCTGCAAAGACCTGTACGAGCCATGCACTGAAGCAGTTCCTTGTGACCAGGCAGTGCGCACGCGGAGCCGGATGCCGACGACGCGTTACAAAGCCAACCGCTGCGCTTAGACTTGAGACGGGTTTGTTTTCCTGGGGCAAGTCCACCAAATCGGGAGAGAGTTTCATGAAGCTAGTCACAGCCATCATCAAGCCGTTCAAGCTGGACGACGTGCGCGAGTCGCTGTCGGAAATCGGCGTGCAGGGCATCACCGTCACCGAAGTCAAAGGTTTCGGTCGGCAGAAGGGCCACACCGAGCTGTATCGCGGTGCTGAATATGTGGTCGATTTCCTGCCCAAGGTGAAGATCGATGTCGCCATCGATGACAAAGACCTTGATCGGGTAATCGAAGCCATCACCAAGGCAGCCAACACCGGCAAGATCGGTGACGGCAAGATTTTCGTGGTGAATCTGGAGCAGGCGATCCGCATCCGTACCGGCGAAACCGATACCGACGCGATCTAAGCAGCAAAAAAGCCTCACCAAACCCAACGCCCCAGGAGAAAACAACATGACTCTGCGTAAGATCGCAGGGCTAGGAGCCCTATTGTCCCTCGTAATGCCCGGGCTTGCCCTGGCAGAGGAAGCTGCCCCAGCGCTTAATTCCGGCGACACCGCCTGGATGCTGACCGCAACGGCGCTGGTGCTGTTCATGACCATTCCGGGCCTGGCCCTGTTCTATGGCGGCATGGTGCGATCCAAGAACGTGCTGTCGGTGATGATGCAGTGCTTTGCAATCACCGGCCTGATGAGCATTCTCTGGGTCGTCTACGGCTACAGCATGGCCTTCGATACCGCCGGTATGGAAAAGGGCGTGCTTAACTTCAACTCCTTCGTTGGCGGCTTCTCCAAGGCCTTCCTCAGCGGCGTCACGCCCAACAGCCTGACCTCGGCCACCGCGCTGTTCCCTGAAGCGGTGTTCATCACCTTCCAGATGACGTTCGCCATCATCACCCCGGCGTTGATCGTCGGTGCCTTTGCCGAGCGCATGAAGTTCTCGGCGATGCTCGTATTCATGGGTATCTGGTTCACCCTGGTGTATGCGCCGATCGCCCACATGGTGTGGAGCGGTGACGGTGCCCTGATGTGGGACTGGGGCGTACTGGACTTCGCTGGTGGCACCGTGGTGCACATCAACGCCGGTATCGCAGGCCTGGTCTGCTGCCTGGTACTGGGCAAGCGCAAGGGCTACCCGACCACGCCGATGGCCCCGCACAACCTCGGCTATACCCTGATGGGCGCAGCGATGCTGTGGATCGGCTGGTTCGGTTTCAACGCAGGCTCTGCTGCTGCCGCCAATGGTACTGCCGGCATGGCCATGCTGGTCACTCAGATCGCTACCGCCGCCGCCGCCCTGGGCTGGATGTTCGCCGAGTGGGTCGGTCACGGTAAGCCAAGTGCTCTGGGCATCGCTTCGGGCGTGGTTGCTGGCCTGGTCGCCATCACCCCGGCTGCGGGCACCGTCGGGCCGATTGGCGCGCTGATCATCGGCCTGGTTTCGGGTGTGCTCTGCTACTTCTGCGCCACCACGCTCAAGCGCAAACTCGGCTATGACGATTCGCTGGATGCCTTCGGCGTGCACGGTGTTGGCGGCATCATCGGCGCCATCCTCACGGGTGTATTCGCGGCTCCGGCGCTGGGCGGCTTCGGTACCGTCACCGACATCGGCATGCAAGTCTGGATCCAGGCCAAAGGTGTGATTTTCACCGTGGTCTACACCGCCATCGTCACCTACGTGATTCTCAAGGTGCTGGATGTGGTGATGGGCCTGCGGGTCAACGAAGAAGAAGAGTCGGTCGGCCTCGACCTGGCTCAGCACAACGAGCGCGGCTACAACCTGTAACTGCGACGCGGTAAAAACTTGCCCGGCTTGCCGGGCATTTTTTTGCCAGTTTTTCAGCATTTCCCGCACGGCAAACGGTTTATTCGACACGTTCGTGACGTAGGTAAAAAACTTACAAGCCGCAGGGCGTTTATGGTGCTTTGCTTTTTCCACGGGCGCGCTAGAATGCGCGCCGAAGGGTGTTTGACGAGTAGTCCACACACTTCGCCAGCCTTTGCTAGGCTTGCCAATAGCGTGTGGCCAGCAGGGGCTAATGGATTTGTCAGGTCCTGCCAGGAGCAGGGCCTGCTGGGTGCCGCCTCCCATCAGGAGTGCCGACCCAAGGGCAGTGGCCTAACCCACGGCCAGTTGAATTTTCACTGGTGGCTGCCGGTCTACGGCTGCACTGGTCTATAACCAACCTGCTTTTCGCAAGTCATGAGGTAGAACATGAGCGACGACGATCTGGAAAATGATGACCTCGAAGTAGGCGACGAAGACGAGGGTGATGAGGTCCTTGAAGGGGCGGCTGACGACGGCGTGGAAGACGCTGGCGATGACGACAGCAGCCCGGCACCCGTTGCCAAGGGCAAATCCAAGGCAGCAGTCTCGGTAGACGAGATGCCGAGCATGGAAGCCAAGCAGAAAGAGCGTGATGCACTGGCCAAGGCGATGGAAGAATTCCTTTCTCGCGGTGGCAAGGTGCAGGAAGTCGAGGCCAACGTGGTCGCTGACCCGCCCAAGAAGCCAGACAACAAGTACGGCAGCCGCCCTATCTGAGTGGCTGATCGCAAAAAAGCCCGCCGTCGCTGCGGGCTTTTTTATGCCTGTGGGTTTTGTGTTGCCTGTGCCGGCCTCTTCGCGGGCATGCCCGCTCCCACAGGTTCACCACAGGGTCCAGGGCCTGCGCGGTCCCTGTGGGAGCGGGCGTGCCCGCGAATGGGCCGCAAAGCGGCCTCCGTCAGCGCCAGCGCGCGAGCACGTCGGGCAGCTGCGACAGGCGCTGGATTTCGGCATCCGGCGCCTGATCGCCAGTCCAGGCCTTGCCCTGCGGGTTGAACCACACCGCGCGCAAACCGGCGCGCTGAGCACCGGCAATGTCATCGCCAGGGTGATCGCCGATGTGCACCGCCGCACCCGCGTCCACCTCGCCGCGGCGCAACGCTTCGAGGAACGGCGCCGGGTCTGGCTTGCCAATGCCCAGGTCCTCGGCGCACAGGGCAAAGCGGAAGTAATCGGCCAGCCCCAGCCGGCTGACGTCGGCATTGCCGTTGGTGACCACGCCCAGGATGTATTGATGGCGCAAGATCTCAAGCACCGGTTGTACCTCTGGGAAGATCTCCACCTGGTGGCGCGCATGCAGGAACACTTCGAAGCCTTCGTTGGCCAGCGCCTGTGCGTGCTGCTCGCTGTAGCCGACCTCTTCCAGGGCATGGAACAGCACGCGCCTGCGCAGGGCGCTGATGCGGTGCTTGAGGCCGGGCTCTGCTTGCACCAGGCGCTCGCGGATGGCGAACAGGTGTTCCACCGGCACGCTGCCGAGGGTTGGTGCGTTGGCTTCGAGCCAGTCGCGCAGCACGACTTCCGCGGTGGCAATCACCGGCGCGGTGTCCCACAGGGTATCGTCGAGGTCGAAGGTGATCAGCTTGATGCTCATGAGTCTGTGCCTTTGCTGCGTTTGGCCCGAGGGTGGGCGCTGTCGTACACCGCGGCCAGGTGCTGGAAGTCCAGGTGGGTGTAGATTTGCGTCGTGCTGATGTCGGCGTGGCCGAGCATCTCCTGCACCGCGCGCAGGTCCTGGGATGATTCCAGCACATGGCTGGCGAAGGAATGGCGAAGCATGTGCGGGTGCAGGTGTTGGCCCAGCTCACGCTCACCGGCAACCTTTACCCGCAGCCTCACTGCCCGGGGGCTGATGCGATTGCCCTGGCGGGTAATGAACACTGCACGGTCGCGTGGGTTGCCGATGCCGCGCAAACGGTACCAGGCCTGCAACGCCTCGCGAGCCTTGCGACCCACCGGCAGTACGCGGGCTTTTCCACCCTTGCCCAGTACCTGCACCAGGCCGGCGGCGAGGTCGAGGTGATCAAGATCGAGGTTGGTCAGTTCCGATAGGCGTAGGCCCGAGGAATAGAACAGTTCGAGGATCGCCTGGTCCCGCCGGGCGATGAAGTCGTCGTCGACGCCACCATCGAGCAGCTGCAGTGCGCGGTCGGTATCCAGTACCTTGGGCAGCCGCCGCTCACCTTTGGGCGCGCTCAGGCCGTTGGCCGGGTCGTGCTGGCACAGGCCTTCGCGGTTGAGGTAGCGGTACAGGCCGCGCACTGCCGACAGCAGGCGTGCCAGGCTGCGCGGAGATTGGCCATGGTGGTGCAAGCGGGCGATCAGCTGGCGCAGCTGCTGGATTTGCAGCGCCTGCCAATCGGCAATGCCGTGTTCTGCGCAGTAGGCGATGACTTTTTCCAGGTCGCGACGGTAGCCCTGCGAGGTGTGCTCCGACACCTGGCGCTCGTTGCGCAGGTGTGCGCAATAAGCCTCCAGCTGGCGTTTCATCAGCGTACCGGGCGCAGGGTCTGGGTAACGCGTGGCACAACGCGGCCAAGCACCTCGGCGATATAGCCGAGGAAAAGGGTACCGACGCTGCTCTTGTAGTGTTGCGGGTCGCGGCTGCCGATGGCCAGAACCCCATGCAGCCCTTGGTACTCAAGAGCTGCCACGGCGCTGGAGCCTACTTCCCGGCGCTGTTCTTCACCGAACAGGAACGCCAGCTCGTGCTCGCGCAGGTTGCCACTGACGGTCTTGCCACCGCCCAGCAGGGCACCGATGGCTTGCTGCGCCTCGGCATTGCTGACCCAGCGCCCGACCGGCGCGACGTTGTCGCCGAACAGGATCAGGCTGACGAAGGGCACCTGGAATTCCTGGCGCAGGCTGTCTTCGACCGCCATTACCACTTCTTCCAGGCTACCGGCATCGAGCAGGTCAAGGATCAGCCGGCGGGTCTTGTCGAACAGCCGGTCGTTGTCGCGGGCCACGTCCATCAGTTGCGACAGGCGATGGCGCATTTCGATGTTGCGGTCACGCAGCAGCTTGAGCTGGCGTTCCACCAGCGACACGCTGTCTCCTCGCTGATGCGGGATGTGCTGTTCGATCAGCAGCTCGTCGTGCTCGGCGAAGAAGGTGGGGTGGGCGCGCAGGTAGGCGACCACCGCTTCGGCATCGAGCTCGGCGGACTGCTTGGGTACAACCTTGGGCTGATCGGTCATGGCGGTTACTCGTTTAGAGACGAACCTGTCCTTCATAGACGCGTACGGCCGGGCCAGTCATCATCACGGGCTTGCCGGGGCCGGCCCATTCGATGTGCAGGCGGCCACCGGGCAGGTCGAGGGACACCGGGGAGTCCATCCAGCCCTGGCTGATCGCCGCCACGGCCGCGGCGCAGGCGCCGGTGCCGCAAGCCTGGGTTTCGCCGGCGCCGCGTTCCCACACGCGCAGGTTGGCGCGGTGGCGGTCGATGACTTGAATGAAGCCGGCATTCACCCGCTGTGGGAAGCGTGGGTGGTTTTCGATCTTCGGGCCCAGCTCGTGCACGGGGGCAGTATGCACGTCGTCGACACGCAGCACGGCGTGCGGGTTACCCATGGACACGGCGGCTATGGAATGCAGCTGGCCGTCGACCTCCAGTGGGTAGCTCAGCGCCTGCGCGTCAGCAACGAAGGGGATTTCGGCAGGGATGAAGCGGGGTGGGCCCATGTCGACACTCACCTGGCCGTCGTTCTGCACGTCCAGCACGATGATGCCGCTCTTGGTTTCCACGCGGATGCGCTTTTTCGCGGTCAGGCGCTTGTCCAGCACGAAGCGGGCAAAGCAGCGCGCACCGTTGCCGCATTGCTCGACCTCGGAGCCGTCGGCGTTGAAGATGCGGTAGCGGAAGTCCACTTCCGGGTTGTTCGGCGCCTCGACGATCAGCAACTGGTCGAAGCCGACACCGGTATGGCGGTCACCCCATTGCTTGGCGTGCTTGGGCTGGATGTGCGCGTGCTGGCTGACCAGGTCCAGGACCATGAAGTCGTTGCCCAGCCCATGCATCTTGGTAAAACGCAGCAGCATGGGCTTACTCCGGCAGCAGGCTTTCGCCAGCATACAGTTCGGCGACGGTCTCGCGGCGGCGTACTTCGAACGCCTGGTCGCCGTCGACCAGGATTTCAGCGCAACGGCCGCGGGTGTTGTAGTTGGAGCTCATGACAAAACCATAGGCGCCCGCGGACTCTACGGCCAGCAGGTCACCTTCGGCCAGGTTGAGTACGCGGTCCTTGCCGAGGAAGTCGCCAGTCTCGCAGATAGGGCCGACCAGGTCATAGGCACGGCCTTCGCCTGCACGTGGCTTGACCGCGCTGACACCCATCCAGGCCTGGTACAGGGCCGGGCGGATCAGGTCGTTCATCGCTGCATCGATGATGGCGAAGTCCTTGTGTTCGGTGTGCTTGAGGTATTCCACGCGGGTCAGCAGCACGCCAGCGTTGGCGACGATGTAGCGGCCTGGTTCGAACACCAGGGCCAGGTCGCGCTCGCCCACGCGCTCGCGGATGGCCTTGATGTAGTCGGCCACCCGTGGTGGCTGTTCGTCGCGGTAGCGCACGCCGACACCGCCACCCAGGTCCAGGTGGCGCAGGTGTATGCCGCACTCGGCCAGGCGGTCGACCAGCACCAGCAGGCGGTCGAGGGCGTCGAGGAATGGCTCGACGGTGGTCAGCTGCGAGCCGATGTGGCAGTCGACACCGACCACTTCCAGGTTCGGTAGCTGTGCGGCGCGTACGTAGATGGCCTCGGCATCGGCAATGGCGATGCCGAACTTGTTTTCTTTGAGGCCAGTGGAGATGTACGGGTGGGTACCGGCATCGACGTCCGGGTTGACCCGCAGCGACACCGGGGCAACCTTGCCCATTTCGGCGGCGACTACTTGCAGGCGCTCCAGCTCGTCGGTGGATTCGACGTTGAAGCAGTGCACGCCAACTTCCAGGGCGCGGCGCATGTCTTCACGGGTTTTGCCGACGCCGGAGAACACCACGCGGTCGGCACGCCCGCCAGCGGCCAGCACACGTTCCAGTTCACCACCGGAGACGATGTCGAAGCCTGCGCCCAGGCGCGCCAGCACGTTCAGCACGCCAAGGTTGGAGTTGGCCTTGACCGCGAAGCACACCAGGTGCTCGGTGCCTTGCAGGGCGTCTGCGTAGCTACGGTACTGGGCCTCGATGTGGGCGCGCGAGTACACGTAGGTGGGGGTGCCGTAACGTTCAGCAATGGCCGACAGGGCCACGCCTTCCGCGAACAGCTCACCGTCGCGGTAGTTGAAAGCGTTCATCTGGTTTCCTTACTGCGCTGGCGACTGCTCGGGCTCGGACTCGGACTGCAGCTCGGGCTGCTGTTCTTGTGCCGGGGCCGGCTTGGCTTTTGGCTGGTGCTGGTGCGACGTGTGCGCTTTGCCGTTATCGCCATCTTCAGGCAGATACAGCGGGCCTTTCTGGCCACAGGCCGAAACGAGGCAGGCAACAGCGACCAGCGCCGCGAAGGAGGAAATCAGGCGCTTCATGGGTGAAATCCTTAGAAAAATGCAGTATTGCGCCCGAGTATACCGAGCGACCGGCGGCTTGCCTATGCAAGGACCGGTCCGCCGGGCGGGCTATGCTTAGCCCCTGCGCAGCCCCCCGTAGGAGCGGGCTCGCCCGCGAAGAGGCCGGTGAACGCAACGGCTAAACCTTTGCATTCGGCGGCAAGCGCCCGTATCTTGCCCGGCTTGCCTGTAACGCAGCCAATTTCGAGGTTCCTGCAATGAGTTTGAGTGAAGCGCGTTTCCATGATCTGGTCGACGCGACCCAACAGGCCCTGGAAGATCTGTTCGACGAGAGCGGTCTGGACCTGGACATGGAGAACTCAGCCGGTGTCCTGACCGTCAAGTTCGAGGGCGGTGCCCAGCTGATCTTCAGCCGTCAGGAGCCACTGCGCCAGCTGTGGCTTGCCGACCGCTCCGGTGGTTTCCACTTCGATTACGACGAAGACAGTGGCAAGTGGGTGTGCGAAAAGAGCGAAGAGTTGCTGGGTGAAATGCTCGAGCGTATCGTCTGGGAGCGGGCCGGCGAGAAGCTGGACTTCGACGAAATCTGACATGAGTAACGCCCAGGCCCGGCCGCCCAAGCCGCTTTACAGCAACGTCAGCCCTGCAGTGCCGTCACCGTGCATCAGCGTATGCCGGCTGGACGAACAGCGGGTGTGTACCGGTTGCCATCGGCATGTCGAGCACATTCGCGAATGGCGCTCGGCCGATGACGAACGGCGCCGGCAGATCTGCCGCGAGGCCCAGGTCTTGCGCGAGCAGGCTAAGGCACACTGAGCGCAGGGGCTTGAGTATTTGCCCGGCTGTGGTAGTGTCGGGTTCTGCGTCGGTGACGCCAAAGCCTTCTCAAACCCCGCCCTTGGGCGGGGTTTTGCTTTATTTGCACATTGAAAACTGCCTGTTCAAAGGAGTCTGACTGGATCATGAGCACCAAGCCTTCCCTCATCCTCACCCGATTGGACGTACAGCGTCTGGAGCGTCTGATCGACAGCCTCGACGAGAGTACGCCGGGTGTGCTCGCCCTGCAGGACGAGCTTGACCGCGCCGAGCAGGTGGTCGGTCACGAGGAAGTGCCGGCGGGCGTGGTGACCATGAACTCGCGGGTGCACTGCCGTGAGGAAGCCAGCGGCAAGGACTACCACCTGACACTGGCGTACCCCAAGGATGCCGGGCCGGAAGGCAAGGTCTCGATCCTGGCGCCGATTGGCTGCGCCTTGCTGGGGCTGTCGGTGGGCGAGCAGATCGACTGGCCGGCGCCGGGGGGCAAGACCCTCAAGCTGAAGCTGCTGGAAGTGGAGTACCAGCCGGAAGCAGCGGGCGATTACGACCTGTAAGGGCCAGGGGGCCGCTGCGCGGCCCGATTGCAGCACAAGGCTGTTCCACAGCAGTCTTGTGCTGCGAGTTCAGGCGCCCTGCGCCAAAACCTGTTCCAGCCCCTCATTCAAAGCCTGCTCCAGCACCCGCTTGTAGCTCAGGTAGATCTGCGTTGCCCCCAGCCGGTCATCCAGCAGCTCGGACAAATCCAGGTCGGTGATATAGCACCGGTACCGCTCTGCGCCACGGCGCTGACCGATGATCTGCCGGGCCACCACCGCGTACAGCTGCTCACCATGTTCCAGTTCGGAAAACTCCTGCTGGTCGCAGTACAACGTCACATGCGCCACACCCGCCACACCGGCCTGGATAATCGCCTGTACCTCATAGTAAGGCTGGTCGCTGCCCTCGGCCGGGGCCAGGCGCGGCTCGATGCTGCGTGCCTTGCCTGGGCCGGTGGGCAACAGCTGCGCGAAGTGGATATCCAGCGAGGCGGGCCGCAGGCTATCGAGGGGCAGGCGTGCATCGCGGCGCATCACCACCGAGCGCAGAAAGCGTTGCAGTGGCAACAGCAGATGCGCTTCGTCATGCAGCGGCAGGCGTTGTTGCCACAATGCGTTGTATTCATCCAGCACATACACGTCGGCCCAGCCGCCCTGCAGGCGGTAGAACACCTGAATGCAGGCTGGCCGGCCTTGCTCCAGCACCAGGCGCAGGTCGTGATCCTGCAGGGCATTGGCATCCAGGTACAGCGGGCTGTAGGCACTGCGTTCTTCGCCCAGGTAGGCCAGCAGCGCCTCATGCTCGGCCAGGGTCGTCAGGCTGACATGCTCGGGCAAAAGCTCCAGCACATGGGTGTGTTGGGCCACTTGTAGCAGGTAGCGGTGGTGGAGCCCTTGGTCCCGCAGCAGCTGCACAGTGTCGAAAATTTCCTCTACGCGCTGGCCGATAGGCTGGGCGCGGCTTTGGCAGAAGCAGCGTACCCGCACCCGTGGCCGGTGGCCGCGCTGCGCCGGGCTGTTGAGGAAGTCGCGCAGGCAGCGCACCAGCGCGTGTTCGCCGTCATAGCGCTGGACCAGCACCTCGTTCCAGCTGTTGACGGTGACCTGGTCCAGGGTCAGCACCAGGTTTTCGCGCACGCCAGCGTAGCTCAACGCGTCGGTGCGCTCTGTGGTCATCAGCACGTTCAGGTCGCGGTGGTGGCGCAGCGGGTCGACGCCGACGTTGACCAGCAACAACACCTCATCGGCAACGCTGGGCTGCAAAAGGCGCACTTCGCTGACGGTCGGCAAGGGCAGGGGGATACTTTGCCGCAGACAGCCCAGCAGGTTGAACAGCTCGAACTCCCCGAGGTCGCTGGCCCCTGGATGCAGCGCCATGCGGGTGCTGCTGTCGATCACCCCGTTGCGATGGGCCCAGGTCAGCAGTTCGAGTAGCTCGCGGCAGCGCTTCATCGGGCTGAAGTGCTGTACTTCATGGGTGCTCAGGTTGCCGCTGTACAGCTCCCAGTGGTAGCTGCCCGGCTCCTTGCGGTTGGGTGCCTGGACCAGCGTCAGGGTGTCTTCGGCGAGGTCAGGGGCGATGCCGGGGTTAATCACTTCGACCTTGCCGGCGCGGCGCTCGAAGGCGGCGTACAGGCGCCGGCCCAGCACATTGAGGTCGCGCTGGTCGGCGCGGCTGCTGGCGTTCTGGGTGCGGGCGAACTGGCTGAGGAAGCGATAACTGAGGTTAAGCTCGGCCACCAGCTCACGCCGCTCGACGGCGACCTGCTGCACTTTCCATCGGCTGCGGCTGTCCAGCAGGGCCAACTGGCGCTGGTCCCAGCCCCATTCGTCGGCCAGGCGCTGCAGCAGCCGACGTTGCCAGCCATGGCTGCGGCCCTGGTCGCTGAGCTTCTTGTTCACCTTCAGGTACAGGCTGCGTCTTACCAGCTCCAGGCGCGCGGTTTCGCCGCGTTGCAGCAGGTAACGTTCGATGCGCCGGTAGACCATCACGTAGGGGTCCAGCTCGTCGAGGTCGAGCTGGTTGGCAAACACTGCCTGCTTGTAGTCCAGGCTCAGGCAGCGCACCGCAGGGTGTTCGCTGGCGTAGGCTTCGGTCAGCAGCAGTTTGAGCAGCGATTTGTAGGGCGAGTCGATGCCTTTGAACAATTGCCACAGGCCTGCGCCGACGAACTCACCGGGCGGAATGTGCGCCAGGTTGCCGAGGTCAAGGGCTTCCTGGCTGCGGATGAAGCGCTTGGACAGCAACGTCTGGGTGTAGCTGTAGTAGTTGTGTTCCTCGTACACCGGTACCAGCCACCACAGCGGCGTACGCCCGGCCAGCCACAGGGTGGTGCGGTAGAACTCGTCCAGCAGCAGGTAGTGCTGGGTGGTGCCGCAGTCGTCGGAGCCGAGCTGGCCATCGCGCTGACCCTGGGCGAAGCCCTGTGTGTCGATCAGGAAAAAGTGTGCTTCGGCGCCCAGGCTTGCCGCCCAGGCCTCCAGCAGCTGGCACTTGCGGCGCAGCTCACCCAGCAGCTGTTCGGGCAAGCCGGGTGCATGGCACACCCACAGGTCCATGTCGCTGTGCTCGGCCTGCGCCAGCGAGCCCAGGCTGCCCATCAGGAACAGGCCGTGGATCGGGCGTGGCGGGTTGCCATGCTGGGCCTTGTAGGTGAACGAGCGGGCCAGGCGTTGGGCATCTGCCACCAGCTCGGCGCTTGGCTCGTAAGCCGATACGCCCGCGGGGGTGCTGCCGGAAACGTAACCCGGCAATAGCGGGTGGTTCACGTGAAACAGCAGCGGCAGCAATGACAGTACCTGTTGCTGGCGCGTTGACAGGCCTTCCTTTGCCCGCTGCAGTCGGCCCTGGTTCAGATGCAGGAAGCGCGCACGCAATGTCGCCAGGACCTTGCGGTCGATGCCTTCGTCCAGGTCAGGGCGGATTTCGTGAGGGTGGTTCATTGCGCGCTCGGGCAGGCCATTGAAGCTGTGGCGAGTTTAGCCTGAGTGGCGGGGTCGGATAAGCGGTAATTGAAATTTTGGCGCCATTTTTCCAGCGCGGGCCTGCTCCAGCTTTCGCTGCGCTTCAGGCATGATGGGCGCATTGAGTTCATGTAGAGAGTGTCCAATGCGTGTATGGATCGATGCCGACGCCTGCCCCAAGGCGGCCAAGGATCTGATCGTCAAGTTCGCCCTCAAGCGCAAGTTCGAGGTGGTGATGGTGGCGGGGCAGGCGGTGGCCAAGCCGGCGTTCGCGATCGTGCGCCTGATCGTGGTGCCCAGCGGCATGGATGCGGCCGACGATTACATTGTGGAGCACGCCGTGCCGGGCGAGCTGGTGATCTGCAGTGACGTGCCGCTGGCCGACCGCCTGGTGAAAAAGGGCGTGGCCGCGCTGGACCCGCGTGGGCGCGAGTTCGACGAGCGCAACATGGGCGACCGCCTGGCGGCGCGCAACCTGTTCACCGAGCTGCGTGAGCAGGGCCAGGTGGGGGGCGGGCAGGCGGCCTATGGCGAACGTGAGAAACAGGCGTTTGCCAATGCACTGGACCGGATCATTGCCCGGCTCTCGAAAGGCTGACAGATTCCTGTAGGCGACAGCCCAGGCTGGCGCGGTGGATGGCACCGGCTCTGCCGGTGTTCGCGGGTAAACCCGCTCCTACAAGCGATCGCGCAGTTGCCCCACAGGCTATCGCGCAGTTGCCCCACAGGTACCGCGTGGCCTTGAAGCCTGCGCTGGACCTGTGGGAGCGGGCATGCCCGCGAAGAAGCCAACGCAGTAACTTACTCGTGCGTCAGCTCCAGCACTCGGTCCACCAGCTTGTAGATCCCGCCCGCCGCCTCGCTGATCGACTTGGCCTCCATGTACGCCGGGGTAGTCACGAGCTTACGCTGGGTGTCTTCGACAATGTCGTGTACATCGCATTCTTCATGGGTGCCGCCCATCTTTTCGACAGCCGCCGCAGTGCCGGCATCGCGCCCGATGGTGCAGACCACGCCCGGCCCGTAGATCTTCGCCGCCAGCGCCGGCGAGATGCAGATCAGGCCTACGGGTTTGCAGGCGTCGGCAAAGGCTTCGGCCAAGGCCAGCACGTCTGGGTTCACGCTGCAGTTGGCGCCTTCCACGGCAAAGTTGGAGAGGTTTTTTGCTGCCCCGAAACCGCCCGGCACGATCAGCGCATCGAAGTCTTCGGCCTTGGCCTCACGGATATCCCTGACCTCGCCGCGGGCGATGCGCGCCGACTCCACCAGCACATTGCGCGATTCGGGCATTTCTTCGCCGGTCAGATGGTTGATTACATGCATCTGTGCGATGTTCGGCGCGAAGCACTGCACCTGCGCACCGCGCTGGTCGAGGCGCAGCAGCGTGATCACGCTTTCGTGGATTTCGGCGCCGTCATACACGCCACAGCCGGAAAGAATCACCGCTACTTTTTTTGTCATGCTCATTACTCCAGTGTCGAGGCGCTAAATGTCCTCTAGTTTGGCAGATGTCGCCATAGGGATTCCTGCGGGGGCGGCCTAATCTTGGTGGATAACACCTGAGGTCGCGCCCATGGACCTGATACTGCTGGCCGTGCCGTTCTTTTTTGTGCTGATAGCCGTTGAGCTGGTCGCCGACCGCGTGCGCGGCCAGCACAATTTCACCCTGGCCGACTCGATCAACAGCCTGAGTACCGGCGCACTGTCGACCAGTACCGGCCTGCTGACCAAAGGCGTAGGGTTGGTCACCTATGCCCTTGCCTTCGAGCACCTGGCGCTGCTGCAATTGCCGGTGCAGGCAGGGTGGGTCTGGTTGCTGGCCTTTGTCCTGTACGACTTCTGTTACTACTGGCTGCACCGCCTGGGGCATGAGCGCAACGTGCTGTGGGCTGCGCACTCGGTGCATCACCAGAGCGAGGAGTACAACCTCACCACGGCGCTGCGCCAGACCAGTAGTGGGTTCATCTTCTCGTGGCTGTTCTACCTGCCGCTGGCGCTGCTGGGCGTGCCGCCACTGGTGTTCATTACCGTGGCCTCGCTCAACCTGCTGTATCAGTTCTGGGTACATACCCGGCATATTCCCAAGCTTGGCTGGCTGGAGTGGGTGTTGATCACGCCGTCCAATCATCGCGTCCACCATGCGCAAAACCCTGCTTACTTGGATCGCAATTACGGTGGTGTGTTCATTCTCTGGGACCGTCTGTTCGGCACTTTCAAGGAGGAGGACCCGGCCGAGCCGGTGGTGTTCGGGGTGACCACGCCGCTGGCCAGCTGGAACCCGCTATGGGCCAACCTGCAGTTCTATGCCCAGCTCTGGCATGACGCCCGGCGCACCACCAGCCTGTGGGACAAGCTGCGTATCTGGTTCATGCCTACCGGCTGGCGCCCGGCCGATGTGGCCGCACGCTACCCACAGGCCAAGCAGGACCTGGCGCTGTTTCGCAAGTTCGAGATTGCCCTGGGGCGCGGGCAGCAAGCCTATGTGGCGGCGCAGTTCGTGGTTTATGTGGCCTTGGGCAGCTACCTGATGGACGTGGCCGACCGCGTGCCGGCCGCCGCGCTGGTGCTCGGCTGGTCACTGATGGCGTTCGGTTTGTTCGTGCTGGGCGCGTTGCTGGAGAACCGGCCCTGGTCTGCACGCCTGGAGTTGGCGCGGTTGTGTCTGAATGCGCCGGCATTGTACCTGGCCGGCGCCTTGGGCTTAGCGGTGGTCGCGCCGCTGGCCTGGCTTCTGCTCGTGGCCTACAGCCTGCTCAGCCTCTGGGGGCTGGGCCTGGCTCGCCGCCCTGCGCTCCGCGCGCAGAGTACGGAAGCGCCGGCGCAGCCACAGCAGGCCGCCCAGCGCCACCAGGCCGCCAAGCACCCATAGCTCGTAACGTTTGACGTTGCCCAGCAAGCCTTCGAGGATGGCGCCGAAGTGGTAGGCGGCGGCGCCCAAGGCCACTGCCCAGATGCCCGCGCCAATCCCGTTCAACAGCAGGTAACGGCGTGGCGGGTAACCCGACAGGCCGATGGCCACAGGCATGACCGTGCGTAAACCATAGACAAAGCGGAAGCTCAGCACCCAGATATCGGGGTGGCGGCGGATGTGGTCCAGCGCCCGGTCACCCATTGCCTGCCAGCGCGGCTTGCGCGCCAGGATCCTGCGCCCGTGGCGTCGGCCCATGAAGTACCACAACTGGTCGCCCGCGTAGCTGCCGAAGAAGGCCACCAGGCATACCAGATTGATATCCATGTAACCGCGGAACGCAAGGAATCCCGCAAGCACCAGAATGGTCTCGCCTTCAAAGAAGGTGCCTAGAAAAAGGGCGAAGTAGCCGAAATCCTGCAGGAATTGTTGAAGCATTTTCTGAGGTGCTGGCGAAATGAACGCGCAGCCTACCCCTTCGCGCGCGTTCGTGAAAGTGTCCAAATGTGTCTCGACGTGAACATTTCCAGCGCAGACAATGCCAGAGGCCACTTGCCACGGCTTGCCCATGTGTGTAACACGGGCGTCATAATGAGCGCTTATCTTGCCGCTCAATAGATGATAGGGCGTTAACGTCCTCAGGAACGCCAGATGAATAATGAAGTGCTAAGCCCTGTCGCGATCAAGGATGCTCAGGAGCTTCCAGAAGAGATGCTGCAGACCCCGCCAGACCTGCCTCCGGTGGCCGAGCCTGTAGCGGAACAGGTGGTCGAACCTGTGGCTCCGGTGCCCGCGCCGTCCCCGGCCATCGCCGTCCCTGGCCTGGACGACAGCAGCCTGTACATTCATCGCGAACTCTCGCAACTGCAGTTCAATATCCGGGTGCTGGAGCAGGCACTGGACGAGAACTACCCGCTGCTGGAACGCCTCAAGTTCCTGTTGATCTTCTCCAGCAACCTCGACGAGTTCTTTGAGATTCGTGTCGCAGGCCTGAAGAAGCAGATCAACTTCGCCCGTGAACAGGCCGGCGCCGATGGCCTGCAGCCGCACCAGGCGCTGGCGCGTATCAGCGAACTGGTGCACATCGAGGTAGAGCGCCAGTACGCGATCCTCAACGACGTGCTGCTGCCAGAGCTGGAAAAGCACCAGATCCGCTTCATCCGCCGCCGCTACTGGACACCCAAGCTCAAGACCTGGGTACGCCGCTACTTCCGCGACGAAATTGCCCCGATCATTACCCCGATTGGCCTCGACCCGACTCACCCGTTCCCGCTGCTGGTGAACAAGAGCCTCAACTTCATCGTCGAGCTCGAGGGGGTGGACGCCTTCGGTCGCGACTCGGGCCTGGCGATCATTCCGGCGCCACGCCTGCTGCCGCGGGTTATTCGCGTGCCGGAAGAGGTGGGCGGCCCGGGCGCAAACTATGTGTTCCTGTCGTCGATGATCCACGCGCACGCCGACGACCTGTTCCAGGGCATGAAGGTGAAAGGCTGCTATCAGTTCCGTCTGACGCGCAACGCCGACCTGGCGCTTGACTCTGAAGAGGTCGACGACCTGGCCCGCGCGCTGCGCGGCGAGCTGTTCTCGCGCCGCTACGGTGACGCCGTGCGCCTGGAAGTGGCCGACACCTGCCCGAAACACCTGTCGGACTACCTGTTGAAGCAGTTCAGCCTCAGCGAAAGTGAGCTGTACCAGGTCAATGGCCCGGTCAACCTCACCCGCCTGTTCAGCATCACCGGCCTGGACAGCCACCCGGAGCTGCAATACACACCGTTCACCCCGGCGATCCCCAAGCTGCTGGCGAACGCTGACAACATTTTCAGTGTGATCAGCAAGCAGGACATCCTGCTGATGCACCCGTTCGAGTCCTTCACGCCAGTGGTCGACCTGCTGCGCCAGGCCGCCAAGGACCCGCACGTGCTCGCCGTGCGCCAGACCCTGTACCGCTCGGGGGCTAACTCGGAAATCGTCGACGCCCTGGTGGACGCAGCGCGTAACGGCAAGGAGGTCACTGCGGTGATCGAGTTGCGTGCGCGTTTTGACGAAGAGTCCAACCTGCAGATGGCCAGCCGCCTGCAAGCGGCTGGTGCGGTAGTGATCTACGGTGTGGTTGGCTTCAAGACCCACGCCAAGATGATGCTGATTCTGCGCCGCGAGCAGGGCGAGATCGTGCGTTACGCGCACCTGGGCACCGGTAACTACCACGCCGGCAACGCCCGCCTGTACACCGACTACAGCCTGCTGACTTCTGACGATGCGCTCACCGAAGACGTCGGCAAGCTGTTCAGCCAGCTGATCGGCATGGGCAAGACCCTGCGCATGAAGAAGCTGCTGCATGCGCCGTTCACCCTGAAAAAGGGCATGCTCGACATGATCGCGCGGGAAACCCAGTTTGCCCTCGAAGGCAAACCGGCGCACATCATCGCCAAGTTCAACTCGCTGACCGACGCCAAAGTCATCAAGGCGCTGTACAAGGCCAGCCAGTCGGGCGTGAAAATCGACTTGGTGGTGCGTGGCATGTGCTGCCTGCGCCCGGGCATTCCGGGGGTTTCGCACAACATCCAGGTGCGCTCGATCATTGGCCGCTTCCTCGAGCACACGCGGGTGTTCTACTTCCTCAATGGCGGCGAAGAGCAGATCTACCTGTCCAGCGCCGACTGGATGGAGCGCAACCTCGACAAACGTGTCGAGACCTGCTTCCCGGTGGAAGGCAAGAAACTGTTGCTGCGGGTGAAGAAGGAGCTGGAAGGCTACCTGACCGACAATACCCACGCCTGGACCTTGCAGCCAGACGGGCGCTATGTGCGCAGCACCCCGACCGGCAACCAGAACCCGCGCAGCGTTCAGGCGACCCTGCTGGAGCGCCTGAGCAACCCGGTCCTCAACGTACGCTGAGGACGAAGCCGACCCGGGCCAGCCACTCCGCCTCGTTGGCGAAGTCGGCCTGGGTCAGCTGGTTCTGCTGCAGCCAACCTTCAGGGAAGGCTACATCCAGGCTGTTGTCCCCGCCGTTCAGTTCTACCTTTGGCATTTGCTGAGTGCCGCGGATGTGGTGGAACAGGATGGCAAAGCGCAGCAGCACGCACAGGCGCAGCAGCTTGACCCCTTCATCACCCAGTTCGGCGTAACGGTCCTTGGGGATGTTGCGGCGGTGGCCACGCACCAGCAGGGCCATCATCTGCTGATCTTCCCGGGAAAAGCCTGCCAGGTCCGAGTGCTCGATCAGGTAGGCGCCGTGCTTGTGGTAGTGATAATGGGCAATGTCCAGCCCGATTTCGTGCACTTTCGCGGCCCAGCCCAGTAGATCGCGCCAGTTTCCGTCTTTCAGGTCCCAAGCGTCGGCCACCTGGTCGAATGCGTGCAACGCCTTGCGCTCGACGCGCGCAGCCTGGCCCTGGTCCACGTGATAGCGCTCCATCAGCGAGTTCAGGGTGCGTTCGCGCACGTCTTCGTGGTGGTGGCGGCCAAGCAGATCGAACAGCACACCTTCGCGCAGGGCGCCGTCGCAGTGGTCCATGCGGTTCAGTTCAAGGGCATCGAAGATGGCTTCGAGAATCGCCAAGCCCGCCGGGAAGATAGTGCGGCGGTCTGGCTTGACGCCGTCGAAGTCGATCTTGTCGACCTCGCCCAGCTTGAACAGCTTGCGTTTGACCCAGGCCAGCCCTTCGGCGTTGACCTCGCCATTGCCCAGGCCGCCGGCCTTGATGGCCGCGCCGATGGCGCGAATGGTGCCGGATGAGCCAATGGCCTCATCCCAGGTCAGGCGGTGCAGGGCATTTTCGATGCTCATCAGTTCCAGACGCGCGGCAGTGTAGGCCTGGGCATAGCGGGCCGGGGTGATCTTGCCGTCGCGGAAGTAGCGCTGGGTAAAGCTCACGCAACCCATCTGCAGGCTTTCGCGCAGCAGCGGCTCGAAGCGCTGGCCGATGATGAACTCGGTACTGCCGCCGCCGATGTCGGCCACCAGGCGCTTGCCGGGGGTGTCGGCCAGGGTGTGCGACACGCCCAGGTAGATCAGGCGCGCCTCTTCACGGCCAGAGATGACCTCCACCGGGTGGCCGAGGATGGCTTCGGCGCGCTGGATGAATTCGTTACGGTTGCGCGCTTCGCGCAAGGCGTTGGTGCCGACGATACGCACGGAGCCTGCCGGCATGCCGTTGATCAGCTGGGAAAAGCGCTTGAGGCAATCCAGGCCTCGTTCCATTGCCTCTTCACTGAGCATGCGCTCTTCGTCGATGCCTGCGGCCAGTTGAACCTTCTCGCCGAGCCGCTCAAGGATGCGGATTTCGGTATGGTGGGCCTTGGCCACGACCATGTGAAAACTGTTGGAGCCAAGGTCGATGGCGGCGATCAGGGACAGGTTCTTCGCGATGGTATGCGGCATGATCTGGTTGTTCTCGGTCGTTAACCTGGCAATCGTGCCACGATAGCAGGCTATCGCCAACGCGTGACACTCAGCCGTTGTACTGGCCTTGATGCAAGGCAATGTGCCATTCGATTCTATGACGGCCATATGACAGTTTCGATTCGCGGCGTCTTGCGCAACTATAGTTACACTCAATCGTCCGTGGCTTCCTGTCCGGCGTAGGTGCGGCTATCATGGGCCACGTTTTTTGCTTACGACCCTGGAGATATCCATGAGCAGCGATCTGATCAAACATGTCACCGACGCCTCCTTCGAAGCCGATGTCCTGAAGGCCGAAGGCGCGGTACTGGTCGACTACTGGGCTGAATGGTGCGGTCCATGCAAGATGATCGCTCCGGTTCTGGACGACATCGCTTCCACCTACGAGGGCAAACTGACCGTCGCCAAGCTGAACATCGACGAGAACCAGGAAACCCCGGCCAAGCACGGTGTGCGTGGTATCCCGACGCTGATGCTGTTCAAGAACGGCAACGTCGAAGCCACCAAGGTTGGTGCACTGTCCAAATCGCAGCTGGCCGCATTCCTCGACGCCCACCTGTGATGTGAAAAGGCCCCGCAAATGCGGGGCTTTTCTTTTTCAGAGCACTAGACGCAGAAAAAAGCAAGTGTTACATTCGGCCTCGCACTGCTTTTCCAGTGCCCTCTACATGCCGTCGCCGAAGCATCCCTAATTCGAATCAGTACGCGATCCTGTCGCCATCCAGCGGCGCGGCCTCATTAAGCCAGAAGCTTAATTCTCCCTTCTTACATGATTACGTCATTCCCCTTATGAACCTGACTGAACTCAAGCAAAAGCCGATTACCGATCTTTTGGAAATGGCCGAACAGATGGGCATCGAAAACATGGCCCGTTCGCGCAAACAGGACGTGATTTTCGCCCTGCTGAAGAAGCATGCGAAAAGCGGCGAAGAGATCTCGGGTGACGGCGTGCTGGAGATTCTCCAGGATGGTTTCGGTTTCCTGCGTTCGGCTGATGCGTCCTACCTGGCCGGCCCAGACGACATCTATGTCTCGCCCAGCCAGATCCGCCGTTTCAACCTGCGTACCGGCGACACCATCGTCGGCAAGATCCGCCCACCGAAGGAAGGGGAGCGTTACTTCGCCCTGCTGAAGGTCGATACCATCAACTTCGACCGCCCGGAAAACGCGAAGAACAAGATCCTGTTCGAAAACCTGACGCCGCTGTTCCCGAACAAGCGCCTGAAGATGGAGGCCGGTAACGGCTCCACCGAGGACTTGACCGGTCGCGTCATCGACCTGTGCGCCCCGATCGGCAAAGGCCAGCGCGGCCTGATCGTTGCCCCGCCGAAAGCCGGTAAGACGATCATGCTGCAGAACATTGCGGCCAACATCACCCGTAACAACCCTGAGTGCCACCTGATCGTCCTGCTGATCGACGAGCGCCCGGAAGAAGTGACCGAAATGCAGCGCACCGTGCGTGGCGAAGTGGTTGCTTCCACCTTCGACGAGCCGCCAACCCGCCACGTGCAGGTTGCCGAGATGGTGATCGAGAAGGCCAAGCGCCTGGTCGAGCACAAGAAAGATGTGGTTATCCTGCTGGACTCGATCACTCGACTGGCGCGTGCCTACAACACCGTGATCCCGAGCTCCGGCAAGGTGCTGACCGGTGGTGTCGACGCCCACGCCCTCGAGAAGCCCAAGCGCTTCTTCGGTGCTGCGCGTAACATCGAGGAAGGCGGTTCGCTTACCATTATCGCCACTGCGCTGGTTGAAACCGGCTCGAAGATGGACGAAGTGATCTACGAAGAGTTCAAGGGTACCGGCAACATGGAGCTGCCGCTGGACCGCCGCATCGCTGAGAAGCGTGTGTTCCCGGCCATCAACATCAACCGCTCCGGCACTCGCCGCGAAGAGTTGCTGACCGCTGACGACGAGCTGCAGCGTATGTGGATTCTGCGCAAGCTGCTGCACCCGATGGACGAAATCGCTGCCATCGAGTTCCTGGTCGACAAGCTCAAGCAGACCAAGACCAACGATGAGTTCTTCCTGTCGATGAAGCGCAAGTAAGCTTCCCGATCAGGCAGTAATTGGGGCCGCCTTGCGGCCCTTCGCGGGCACGCCCGCTCCCACAGGTTAAATACAATCCTTGTGGGGGCGGGCGTGCCTGCGAAGGGGCGCAAGGCGGCCCCAATGCATTTTCCCCCCCAAACAAGGCCCGAACGGCGCTACACTCTGCACCCCGACCGATACGGCCAACACGAGGCTCCTGCATGCAGTATCGCGACTTGCGCGACTTCATCCGTGGCCTGGAACAGCGCGGCGAGCTCAAGCGCATCCAGGTACCGATCTCCCCCGTCCTGGAAATGACCGAGGTCTGCGACCGCACCCTGCGCGCCAAGGGCCCGGCATTGCTGTTCGAAAAGCCCACCGGCTTCGACATCCCAGTGCTGGGCAACCTGTTCGGTACCCCGGAGCGGGTGGCCATGGGCATGGGCGCCGAGTCGGTCAGCGAACTGCGGGAAATCGGCAAGCTGCTGGCCTTCCTCAAGGAGCCCGAGCCGCCCAAGGGCCTGAAGGACGCCTGGTCGAAGTTGCCGATCTTCAAGAAGGTCGTGTCGATGGCGCCAAAAGTGGTCAAGGACGCGGTGTGCCAGGAAGTGGTGGTCGAGGGGGATGATGTCGACCTCGGCGCATTGCCGATTCAGCACTGCTGGCCTGGCGACGTGGCGCCGCTGATTACCTGGGGCCTCACCGTGACCCGTGGCCCGAACAAGGACCGCCAGAACCTGGGCATCTACCGCCAGCAGGTGATCGGCCGCAACAAGGTGATCATGCGCTGGCTCAGCCACCGTGGCGGCGCCCTCGACTACCGAGAGTGGTGCGAGAAGAACCCCGGCCAGCCGTTTCCGGTCGCCGTGGCGCTGGGCGCTGACCCGGCGACCATTCTCGGCGCCGTGACCCCGGTACCGGACACTCTTTCTGAGTACGCCTTCGCCGGCCTGCTGCGAGGCAATCGCACCGAGCTGGTCAAGTGCCGTGGCAGCAACCTGCAGGTACCGGCAACCGCCGAGATCATTCTGGAAGGGGTGATCCACCCGGGTGAAATGGCCCCGGAAGGCCCGTACGGCGATCACACGGGCTACTACAACGAAGTGGACAGTTTCCCGGTGTTCACCGTCGAGCGCATCACCCACCGGCAAAAACCGATCTACCACAGCACCTACACCGGCCGGCCGCCAGATGAGCCGGCCATTCTCGGCGTGGCGCTGAACGAAGTGTTCGTGCCGATCCTGCAGAAGCAGTTCCCGGAAATCACCGACTTCTACCTGCCGCCGGAAGGCTGCTCGTACCGCATGGCGGTGGTGACCATGAAGAAACAGTACCCCGGCCACGCCAAGCGCGTAATGCTGGGTGTGTGGTCGTTCCTGCGACAGTTCATGTACACCAAGTTCGTTATTGTCACCGATGACGATATCAACGCTCGTGACTGGAACGATGTGATCTGGGCCATTACCACGCGCATGGACCCCAAGCGTGATACGGTAATGATTGACAACACCCCGATCGACTACCTGGACTTTGCGTCACCGGTGTCGGGGCTGGGTTCGAAGATGGGCCTGGACGCTACTCACAAGTGGCCGGGCGAGACTACACGCGAATGGGGCCGGGTCATCGTCAAGGATGAGGCCGTCACCCGCCGTATCGATGAGCTGTGGGATCAGTTGGGAATAGATTGATGCAGGTAACGTTGCAGCCGTCCGGGGCGGTGCTGGCGCTTGAACCCGGGGAAAGGATCCTGGATGGAGCACGGCGGCTGGGCTATGACTGCCCAAACAGCTGCCGCAATGGCAATTGCCATGTTTGCGCCGCGTTGTTGGTTGAAGGACGGGTTCGCCAGGATGGTGAAGTCCGCGACCATGGCGAGTTGTTCACCTGCATTGCCGAACCGCTGGAGGACTGCGTGTTGCTCTGGGACGGTGTGCTTGCCTTGGGCGAGCTGCCAGTGCGCAAGCTGGCGTGCAGCGTCAGTGAGTGCGTCGACGTCGGCGGCGACGTCTGGCGGGTGCGCCTGCGTGCGCCTGCCGGTAAACCTCTGCGTTATCACGCGGGGCAATACCTGATGATCGAACGTGAGGGCGGCAAGCAGGCAGCTTTTTCGCTGGCGTCCGCGCCACATGCCGGGCGTGAACTGGAGCTGCATGTGCTGGCGCGTGAGCCCAGTGCGGTGCAACTGATCGACCAGCTGAGGCGAGATGGCCTGGCGCGCATTGAAATGCCGTTTGGCGACACCCACCTGGCCGAACTGCCCGACGGGCCGCTGGTGCTGATTGCCGCCGGCACTGGCATGGGCCAGATGCACAGCCTGGTCGAGCACTGCCGGGCTCAGGGCTTCAAGCACCCGGTACACCTGTACTGGGGGGTGCGCCGGCCGGAGGATTTCTATCAGATCGAGCACTGGGACGAATGGCAGCGTCTGCCTAACCTGTTCCTGCATCAAGTGGTCAGCGACCTGTGTGGCTGGGAAGGCCGCTGCGGCATGCTGCATGAAGCGGTCTGCGACGACATTGCCGACCTCAATAGCGTGCATGTGTATGCCAGCGGCTCACCGAACATGATCTATGCCACGCTCGACGCCTTGGTCGAAGCCGGTATGGATGCGCACCGCATGCGTGCCGATGTGTTCGCCTACGCGCCGCGCGGTTAATAACCGAAGTTTGAAAGTGTCGGTATAAGGCGGTAATTGTTACCGCCTTGGCCAATAACTTTCACCGCTGCTGAAACAGTACTTCCCAGTCGTCGGAGCCGTGTATGAAACGCGTGCTCAAGGGCTTGAGTATTCCTGCAATTCTGGCCTATGGTTACTGCAAGCGCCCTTGGTAAAGCGGCCTGGGGCCGCAGCGTAATCGAATCTCGCTACATCCGTAGTTCACAGGAATAATGGCGGCAGCTTATGTCGGCACTTGAAAGTATGTCTTGGGAAGTTTCATACCCTCCGGCACTTGATTTCGGTCAGCAACATACTCGCGAACAGTTGTTCAGCTCCATGAAAACAACCATGTCCAGGCATCAGGGTGGGCCGGTGTGGCTGTTTGCCTATGGTTCGTTGATCTGGCGCCCGGAGTGCAATTCGGTGGAGCGCCAGCGCGCGCGGGTACATGGTTATCACCGTGGCTTGTACCTGTGGTCCCATGAACATCGCGGTACCCCGGAAACGCCCGGCCTGGTGTTTGGCCTGGACCGCGGTGGTTCCTGCAGCGGCTTTGCCTACCGGCTGGATGAACGCAACCTGGACGACTCACTGATGGCCCTGTGGCAACGCGAGATGCCCTATCCGGCATACCGGCCGCACTGGCTCAACTGCCGCCTGGGCGACGGTAGCAAGGTGCAGGCCTTGGGCTTTGTACTGGAGCGTCATCTGCCGTGCTATGCCGGCAACTTGCCGGATACGTTGCTCAGCCAGATCCTGGCCAGTGCCAAGGGGCGTTATGGCACTACGCGTGACTATGTCGAGCAGACCTTGAATGCACTGCGCAGTCACCAGATGCCCGATCGCAACCTGGAAGCGCGATTCAGGCGTTGCCACAATCTGCGCGAAGTGTGAGCAACCTGTTCCGGCCTCTTCGCGGGTAATCCCTGTAGGCGCGGGTTTACCCGCGAATACGGTGGTGGCGACAACGGTGAACGGCGGGTGGAATTGGCCGGCAGGCCCGGCCCTTTCGCGGGTAAACCCGCTCCTACAGGCGACCGCGCAGAGGCCGGTACTGCCTTACCTGGCCAGCACCACCAACTTACCCACAGCCTGCCGTTGCCCCAGCTTCTCGATAGCAGCCCCGGCTTCTGCCAGTGGATAGGTATGCGACACCAGCGGCTTCAACTTGCCCTCGGCATGCCAGGCAAATAGCTGGTGGAAGTTGGCCGCGTTGTCCTCCGGCTGGCGCTGGGCAAATGCCCCCCAGAACACGCCCAGTACCGCCGCGCCCTTGAGCAGCACCAGGTTGGCCGCCAGCTGTGGAATGCTGCCACTGGCAAAACCCACCACCAGCAGCCTGCCATTCCAGGCCAACCCGCGCACCGCTTGTTCGAACAGCTCGCCACCGACCGGGTCATAGATCACGTCCACGCCCTGGCCGCCGGTCAGGCGTTTGATTTCTTCGCGCAGGTTGGCCTGGCTGTAGTCGATCAGCTCATCCGCCCCGGCAGCCTTGGCCACGGCCAGTTTCTCGGCACTGCTGGCCGCCGCGATCACTCGCGCGCCCATGGCCTTGCCGATCTCCACCGCCGCCAGGCCCACCCCGCCGGAAGCGCCCAGTACCAGCAGGGTCTCGCCGGCTTGCAACTGGCCACGCTGGCGCAGGGCGTGCATCGAGGTGCCGTAGGTCATGCCGAAGGCCGCTGCGGTGGTGAAGTCCATGCTCGCCGGGATCGGCAGAACGTTATAGAACGGCACCGCCACTTGCTCGGCGAACGCACCCCAGCCGGTGAGCGCCATGACCCGGTCGCCTACCTTGAACGCGCCGGCCTTTTCGCCGACGGCGGCCACCACGCCCGCTGCCTCGCCACCTGGAGAGAACGGCAGCGGTGGCTGGAACTGGTACTTGCCTTCGATGATCAAGGTGTCGGGGAAGTTGACCCCGGCAGCTTGCACGTCCAGCAGGATCTCGTTCTTCTTCGGCAGTGGGCTGGCCACCTCTTCCAGCACCAGGTTGCGCGCCGGACCCAGGGTTTTGCACAACACAGCTTTCATCGGGGCTATTCCTTTGCGGGTAGTGGCCGATAAGTGTAGGAGGGCCGCTTGGCAGGTCAACGAGCATGGCCCGCCCTGATGGGCCGGCATAAGCCCGGGCTTGGGTTTGAGCGGTGTGCTGGGTAAGCTGGCGCCAACTGTATTGAGGAGCGAATTCGTGAAAGCGTGGATCTTGATGGTGCTGGCGCTGCTGCTGCCGGCTGCGGCCATGGCCGAGGAAGCCAAGGAAGGGGTGCCCAAGGTCGCCTACATCAGTCTGAGCCCGCCCTTCGTTGGCAACTATGCGCTCGACGGCAGCCCGCGGCTGCGCGTGTACAAGGCTGACGTGGCCCTGCGCGTGACGGGCGACGAAGCGGCCAAGACGGTGAAGCACCACGAACCGCTGATCCGTAACCAGCTGGTGGCACTGTTCACCCAGCAGACGGTGGACAGCATGAGCAACGTCGAGGCCAAGGAGCATCTTCGCCAAGAGGCGCTGAAACAGGTGCAGCAGGTGCTGGAGGCGGAAGAGGGCAAGCCGATCGTTGAAGACTTGCTGTTCAACAACCTGATTGTGCAATAACCGCTGATAGTTGCCAGTCCGGCCCCGTGGGGATTGCGCAGGCCCTCGTCCTTGCTCAGGACGCCAGGGTACGGCGGAACCGCGCGAGGGCCACGCTGAAGAACACCAGGCCGATCAGCGTCAGCGCCAGGATATCCGGCCATACCACCGCCCACCCGGCATCCCTGAACAGGATTGCGGCACTCAGGCTGACAAAGTGCGTTGAGGGTGACCCTTGCATCACCCACTGCAGCCACTGCGGCATGCTGTCCAGTGGTGTGCTGCCGCCGGACAGCAACAGCATCGGGATGATCACCGGGATCGCCAGCAGGCCGAACTGCGGCGTCGAGCGCGCCAGGGTGGCGAGGAAAATGCCCAGCGATGTACTGGCGAACAGGTACAGCGCGGTCACGGCCAGGAACAGCCCCATCGAGCCAGACAGCGGCACGCCCAGTGCACCTTTGACGACTACCACCAACGAAATCCAGGTGCAGATCACCACCACCAGCGCGTTGCTGCCGATCTTGGCCAGCATGATCTCCAGCGCGGTCAGCGGCAGCACCAGCAGGTGGTCGAGGGTGCCATGCTCACGCTCGCGCAGCAGCGCGGTGCCAGTGAGGATGATCGCCAGGATGGTGATGTTGTTGACGATCTGGATCACGGCCAGAAACCAGCCCCCCTCCAGGTTGGGGTTGAACAGCGCCTTGGGGTTGATCAGCACCGGGCTTTGCTCGTTACCACGCTGGCTGTAGTCGAACAGCTCACGCTCGAAGATCCGGCCGATGTAGCCGGCGCCCATGAACGCTTGGCTCATGGCCGTAGCATCGACATTGATCTGCAGTTCCGGCGAGCGCCCGGCCAGCAGGTCGCTCTGGAAGTTCACCGGCACGTTGATGACGAAGGTGTACTGGCCGCTGTCCATGGCCTGGTCCAGGCGCTGCGGAGGCAGCGGCACGGCTGGCTGGAACTCGGGCGGTTGCAGGGCTTCGCTGAGCTTGCGCGAGAGCAGGCTATGGTCTTCATCCACCACCGCCACGCTGGCGTTGTGTACGCCGATCACCGAGCCGGCTGCCGGCATGTAGATCGCCACGCTGAAGGCATATAGCAGGAACAGCAGCAGGACGCTGTCATGGCGCAGGCTGGTCAGTTCTTTCAGGCCCAGGCGCAGGGTGTGGTTCAGGCGCGACATGTCAGGCCTCCTGCTTTTTCAGCATTGCCAGGCTCAGGCCGGTGAATGCGGCAAAGAAGCTCAGCAGGATCAGGCACTGCGGCCACAACTCGCGCAGGCCCAAGGCCTTGGTGAAGGTGCCGACTGCGATGTCGAGGAAGTAGCCCGCCGGGAACAACTGGCCCATCACCGCTGCCGCGCCGTCCAACGACGAGCGTGGCACGATCAGCCCGGAAAACTGGATGGTCGGCAGGCTGGTAATGATCATGGTGCCGAGAATGGCGGCGATCTGGGTGCGGGTGAATGCCGAAATCAGCAGGCCAAGGCTGGTGGTTGCCAACAGGTAGGCCACGCCGCCACATGCCAAAGCCAGTACGCTGCCCTTGAGCGGTACGGCGAACAGCCAGCGGTTCATCGCCACCAGCAGCGCCAGGTTGACCAGGCTCACAGCCAGGTAGGGCATCTGCTTGCCAAGCAGGAATTCCAGGCGGGTGAGGGGGGTGGCGTAGAAGTTGGTGATGGAGCCGAGCTCCTTCTCGCGCACGATGCCCAGTGCCGTGAGCATGGCCGGAATGAAGGCCAGTATCAGTGCCATCACGCCCGGGCCGATGGCGTTCACGCTGACCACATCCTGGTTGTAGCGGAAACGCGTTTCCAGGCGCACCGGGTCCTGGCGCGGCTGCGGTTGTGGGCTGGCCTTTGCCAGTTGCTCCAGGTTGGCCTGGTGCACGGCTTCCACGTAGTTGCGGCTGGTTTCTGCGCGGAACGGCATGCCACCGTCGAGCCAGGCAGCCACCACCGGCTGGCGCCCTGCGTACAGGTCGCGGCCAAAGCCGGGCGGAATCTCCAGTGCCAGTTTGATTTCCGAGCGTTGCAGGCGCTGGTGCAGCTCGCTGCTGTCGCGGATCGGTGCCTGTTCGGCGAAGTAGCGTGAACCACGGAAGGCCTCGAGGTAGGCGCGACTTTGCGGGCTCTGGTCCTGATCGTGCACGGCAAAGGCGAGGTTCTCCACATCCAGTGAAATGCCGTAGCCGAAGATCACCATCATGAACACTGCACCCAGTAAGGCGAAGGCCAGGCGCACCTTGTCGCGCAGCAGCTCCTTGCCCTCACGGCCGGCCACTGCCAGCAGGCGGCGCAGGCTGAAGCCCTGGCGTAGCGGTAGGGTGGGGGTGGACGCCTGTTCCAGCACGCTGCTGTCGGTGGCGGCTGGCGCCAGTTCCTGGGCCTGTTCCAGGCAGCGGACGAACGCGTCCTCCAGCGTGTTGCCCTGGTACTTGTGCTGCAGGGCATCGGGCGTGTCGCAGGCCAGCACCCGCCCGGCGTGCATCAGCGAAATACGATCGCAGCGCTGGGCTTCGTTCATGAAGTGGGTGGAGAGGAAAATGGTCACGCCCTGCTCGCGGGACAGCTCTACCAGCAGGCGCCAGAAGTCGTCGCGGGCGGCGGGGTCGACGCCGGAGGTCGGTTCGTCGAGGATCAAGACTTCCGGGCGATGCAGAACCGCCACTGCCAGCGACAGGCGCTGGCGCAAACCAAGGGGCAGGGCGCCAGACGGTTGGTCGGCGATAGCGGCGAGGTCGAAGCGCTCGATCAGCTCATCGATGCGCTGGGCGCTCTCGGCTTTGGGCAAGTCGAACAGGCGGGCATGCAGGGCCAGGTTCTGCCGGGTGCTGAGCTCGCCATACAGAGAGAAACTCTGCGACATGAAGCCGACCCGCTTGCGTGTGGCCAGGTCGCTTGCGTCCACCGGGCGACCCAGCAGGCTGGCGCTGCCCTCGCTGGCCGGCATCAGGCCGGTAAGCACTTTCATGGTGGTGGTCTTGCCGCAACCGTTGGAACCCAGGAAGCCGAAGATCTCCCCGCGGCCAATGGCGAAACTGACCTTGTTCACCGCTGTGAAGTCGCCAAAGCGCAGGGTCAGGTCGTGTGCCTCGATGGCGACCGGGCCGTCCGTGGCTTGGCGCGGCGGGATTGCCAGTGGTTGATGCTGCGCCTTGCCCGCGCCCTGGTAATGGGTAAAGGCGTCATCCAGCTTGCCGCTCGGGGTGACTGCAGCCAGTTCGTGGCTAGGGCCGGCGGCCAGCAGCCGGCCGCCATCGAGCATCAGACAATGCTCGAACTGTTCGGCTTCTTCCATGTAGGCAGTAGCCACCAGCAGGGTCAGTTGCGGGCGTTGTGCGCGAACCTGTTCAACCAGCTCCCAGAAGCGCCGCCGCGACAGTGGGTCGACGCCCGTGGTCGGCTCGTCCAGGATAAGCAGGTCTGGCTCGTGGATCAGCGCGCAGCAAAGGCCCAGCTTCTGCTTCATGCCACCCGACAGCTTGCCGGCCGGGCGCTGGGCAAAGCGCTGCAGGTCGGTGGCCTGCAACAGATTGGCCATGCGCTGCTCACTCTCGCGGCGCCCCAGCCCGAACAGGGTGGCGAAAAAACGAATGTTCTCGCTGATCGATAGTTCCGGGTACAGGTTGTTGCCCAGCCCCTGCGGCATGAACGCCACTTTGGGGTAGAGCGCCGTGCGATGGCGGCGTTGGCGGATCGAGCCGCCTAGCACCTGCAGCTCTCCCTGCTGTAGGCGTTTCACTCCGGCGATCAGCCCCAGCAGGGTCGATTTGCCAGCCCCGTCAGGGCCGATCAGCGCGCAGCGGGTACCCACAGGGAGGCTGAAGCCTAGTGGGTGGAGAGCTATCAGGTCGCCGTAACGGTGGCTGATGCCTTCGGCCAGCAGTGCCGGGGCGTTCATTGCAGGTTGGCCGGCCAGTCCACCTCAGCCGTTCGTACATAGCCGGCGCCTGGCATGCCTGGTTTGGCTTGCGGCACGGCGCCCGGGTCGCTCAGGCGCAGTTTGACCCGGAACACCAGCTTTTGCCGTTCGTCGCGGGTTTCCACCTGTTTGGGGGTGAACTGGGCCTTGGCTGCGACAAAGGCCACCTTGGCCGGCAGCGCGCGCTCGGGCAGGGCGTCGAGCACGATGCGCGCCTGGTCGCCTACGGTCAGCCGGCCGCTGGTGGACGCCGGCAGGTACAGGTTCATGTACTGGTCGCTGGGGTCGATCAGCATCAGCACACGGCCGCCGGCACCCAGCACTTCACCGGGTTCGGCCAGGCGCAGCTGGATGATGCCGCTGATGGGCGCACGCAAGCTGCTGTCGTCGATTTCACTGGTGAGCTGCGCCACTTGGGCTTCGGCGGCGCCAATGGCGGCCTTGATCGCTGCCAGTTGGGCGCGGGCAGCGACTACTGCTGCGTTGGCCGTGTCAAAGCGCGCCTGCTGTTGGTCGAGCAACTGCTGGCTGGCGAACTTGCGCTGGAAGATTTCGCGTACGCGCTTGAGCTCCTGGCTGGCCAACAGCAGTTCACTCTGGCGCAGTTGCACGCTGGCCTGTGCGGCGGCGTAGTTTTCCCGGGCGCGCAGCACTTCGGCTTCGGCCTGGCTGCGCTGGGCTTCCATGGTGCGTGTGTCGATGCGTGCCAGTAGCTGGCCACGGGTCACGTTGTCGCCTTCATCGACCAGTACTTCGGCCAGGCGACCGGGAATCTTGCTGGCGATCTGCACTTCGGTGGCTTCAAGGCGGCCGTTGCCCATGCTCAGGCCTTCGGGCAACTGGTCGTGAAGCGACTTCCAGTACCCCAGCCCGCCGGCTGCAGCGAGCAGTGCGATCAGTGCAGTGGCGAAGATTCTAGGGGCATATCGGTTCATCGTTCTGCATCCTTGCGGTCATGCACGGTACATCATGCCTGGCGGCCATGTGTGGCGTGTTGATATCGGTCAAGCCCTTGACCTTAGCTGCCCATTCAGCGCAACGCGACAATCACCGCCCATTGCTCGGGCGTTACCGGCATGACCGACAGGCGGCTGCCTTTTTGCACCAGCGGCAACTCGACCAGACCGGCCTGCTGTTTCAGCCGCCCCAGTTCCAGCACCCTTGGGAAGGTTTGTACGTGGGCCACATCCACCGCGCTCCACGGGTTCTTGTCGGTCGTGGCCTTGGCATCGTGATAATGGCTTTCCGGGTCCAGCGCGGTCGGGTCGGGGTAGGCCGCGCGGGTGATTCTGGCAATGCCGGCGATGCCGGGTTGCGGGCAGCTGGAGTGGTAGAAGAAGAATTCGTCACCCACGCTCATGGCCCGCAGAAAATTACGTGCCTGATAGTTGCGCACGCCGTCCCAGCGCGCTTCACCCAAGCGTGCGAGGGCTTCGATGGAGAGCTCGTCGGGCTCGGATTTCATCAGCCAGTAAGCCATGAATGCTGCTCCTGAAAAGGTTTGAAATAACCTGTTGCACGAAACCGACAGCCGGTTGGCGTCAAGGTTTGCGTGCGGACGCATGTTGTCGGAAAATGCGCCCCGTTTAAAGCGCGTGCGCCGGCGGTACCCAGAATATCGCCGAGTACTGAACAGTTTGCCTGGGGGGCAATCTTCGATGAATCAACGTAAAAAGCCGGATCTGCTGTGGATCCTGGTGTTCATTTTTGGCCTGGGTGTGGTCACTACCGGTTATGCGCAAGGCTTCTGGGAGCGCAAGCTGGACAACGCCTATCAGATGCCGGTCGACGCCAGCCAGCCACAACGTTGATACCCCCCCGCTGGCGCCGCTCAACGTGGCGCCAGGTACCAGCCACGGTCCGAGACCGTGCCCTGCAGCGGAACATCCCAACTGGCCTGCGCCAGCCGCTCG
The DNA here is from genome assembly GCF_036961695.1 of Pseudomonas sp. CGJS7. Lineage (NCBI taxonomy): Bacteria > Pseudomonadati > Pseudomonadota > Gammaproteobacteria > Pseudomonadales > Pseudomonadaceae > Pseudomonas > Pseudomonas sp. CGJS7. The sequence goes on from NZ_JBAMDI010000039.1 coordinate 65,431, forward strand.
ACCTTCTGGCATTCATGCGCCAGCCCCAGCAGCAAGGGTTTTTTCCAGGTTTGCCGACGCGCCTGGTAGGCCAGGCTGCGATCATAGAAGCCACCGCCCATACCCAGGCGGCCGCCCACTTCGTCAAACCCGACCAGCGGTAGCAGAATCAGATCCAGCGCCCAGATCGGCCGCTGGCGTTTGCGATCGATAATCGGCTCTGGAATACGGAAGCGGTTGGGCTTGAGCTTCTCACCCTGCTCAAAACGCTGGAACACCATGCGCGTGCGCGGCCAGGCATGCAGCACCGGCAGGTAGATGCACTTGCCGCGACGCTGGGCTTCGCGCATCAGCAGGCGAGGGTCGATTTCACCGTCGTTGGGCAGGTACAGGGCAATGTGGCGGGCGCGGCGGAACAAGGGGTGTTGCGCCAGCTGGCGGTACAGGCCGAGGGTGGCCTGGCGTTGCTGGGCAGGGGTAAGGGCGCGGCGGGCATTGCGAAGCAGGCGACGTAGCTGGGGGCGGGTGAGCGGCACGTTTTCGGTCATGGCACGGGCGATCCCAGATGTGCTGGCTTTAGTACGAACAGTGCCTGCGCGGTGAATCGTCGTACAAAGCTTGAATAAAGTCGGCCAAAACGAATTGCCCGCCGGGGGGGCGGGCAAGAAAATTCAGGCTCCCCGATAAGACCGCTATCGGTGTAGCCCTTGAACCCGAAAGTTCAAGGTGGAGATTGCAGGGGGCGTTAAGGCTTTCCGTCGGGCGGACATGCACACCGGCCCCAGCGTGCAACCCCCGTGGTTGTGCGTATCGGCTCAGGGACATAACCGACTGGCGCATCCCCCAGGGAGTGGCGCCAGTATACCAATCTCAGCCGATTTTGGTATCCGTGTCGTCGGACAAAGCCTTATCTACCCGATCCAGCAGGTCGCGCACCTGTTCGCGGTTCGTGCCGGTGACCGGCGCATCGTTGCGGTCTTCCTGGCGGTGCAGCATTTCGTGGGTAATGTTCAACGCTGCCATGACCGCGATGCGGTCGGCACCGATCACCTTGCCGCTGCTGCGAATCTCGCGCATCTTGCCGTCCAGGTAGCGCGCAGCGCTGACCAGGTTGTTGCGCTCTTCGGGCGGGCAGATGATCGAGTATTCCTTGTCGAGGATCTGCACGGTGACGCTATTGCTTGAACTCATGAGTCTTGCTCCAGAGCCTTGAGGCGTAAAATCATCGACTCGACTTTGCGCTTGGCGATCTCGTTCTTTTCGATGAGGTGGGCGCGCTCTTCGCGCCAGGATTTTTCCTGAGCTACTAGGAGTGCATTTTGCCGTTTTAGTTGCTCGACGCGTTCGATCAGCAACTCGAATCGGCTCATCAGTGCCTGCAGGTCGTTCTCTTGCGTGGGTTGCACTCGATTCGCTCCGTCGTTGACTCACCTGGCGATGATGCCTCTCCCTGGGCGGCAACGGCCAGTGCCGATGGTCTTGGCGCGCCTGCCGGTGCTAGGATACAAGGTCTTCATTCTAGACATTGCGCCGTCTGGCGCCTAGCTGCCCATGCCCAATACTCAATCGCCCTACAACGCTTTCGCCATGCTGCTCTCGAGCAATGGCCATCCTGTCACCCCGGCCGAACTGCACGGCCTGCTGATTGGCCGCAGCTGCGCCGGCGCCGGCTTCGATGCCGATGCCTGGCTGGCCGATGCCGCCCAACTGCTGGAAATCGAGCCTGGTGACAGTGTCCGCAATGCCTTGGTCGGCTTGCAGGAAATGGTCAAGGGCGAGCTAACCAGCGACGACATGGCGATCGTCCTGCTGCTGCCTACCGATGATGCTGCACTGAGCGACCGCGCCACCGCGCTGGGCCAGTGGTGCCAAGGCTTCGTGACCGGTTTCGGCCTGAACGCTGGCGGTAAGGACTTGTCCGACGAGGCCAAGGAAGTGCTGCAGGACCTGGTGGCCATTTCGCAGGTCCAGGAAGCGCTCGAAGAGTCCGAGGACGGTGAGAGCGACTACATGGAAGTCATGGAATACCTGCGCGTGGCGCCCCTGCTGCTGTTCTCCGAACTGGCCAAGCCGGCCGCACCCGCGCCCAAGCCCTCGCTGCACTGATCAACCAAGGGTAGTCTGCCCATGAGCCACATTCCCAAGGCCGAGTATGCCCGTCGGCGCAAGGCGCTGATGGCGCAGATGGTCCCCAACAGCATCGCCATTCTGCCCGCCGCTGCGGTTGCCATCCGCAACCGCGACGTCGAGCACGTGTACCGCCAGGACAGCGATTTCCAGTACCTCAGCGGCTTCCCGGAGCCCGAGGCGGTGATTGCTTTGATTCCAGGGCGCGAGCATGGCGAGTACGTGCTGTTCTGCCGTGAACGCAATCCTGAGCGCGAGCTGTGGGACGGCCTGCGGGCCGGCCAGGAAGGGGCGGTGCGTGATTTCGGCGCCGACGATGCCTTCCCCATCACGGATATCGACGAGATCCTGCCAGGCCTGATCGAAGGCCGCGAGCGGGTCTACAGCGCCATGGGCAGCAACCCGGAGTTCGACCGCCGGCTGATGGACTGGATCAATGTGATCCGCTCCAAGGCACGCCTGGGCGCCCAGCCACCGAACGAGTTCGTTGCGCTGGATCATCTGCTGCACGATATGCGCCTGTATAAATCGGCGGCGGAAGTGAAGGTGATGCGTGCTGCCGCGGACATTTCTGCGCGGGCCCATGTGCGGGCCATGCAGGCCTGCCGCGCCGGGCTGCACGAGTACAGCCTGGAAGCCGAGCTGGACTACGAATTCCGCAAGGGCGGGGCGAAGATGCCGGCCTACGGCTCGATCGTTGCGGCCGGGCGCAATGGCTGCATCCTGCACTATCAACAGAACGACGCGCCGCTTAAGGATGGCGACCTGGTGCTGATCGACGCCGGCTGCGAAATCGACTGCTATGCCAGCGACATCACCCGCACCTTCCCGGTCAGTGGGCGGTTTTCGCCCGAGCAGAAGGCCATCTACGAGCTGGTGCTCAAGGCTCAGGCGGCGGCGTTTGCCGAAATAGCCCCCGGCAAGCACTGGAACCACGCCCATGAAGCGACCGTGCGGGTCATCACCGCGGGCCTGGTGGAGCTGGGCTTGCTCGAAGGTGATGTGCAGGCGCTGATCGACAGCGAAGCCTATCGCGCCTTCTACATGCACCGCGCCGGGCACTGGCTGGGCATGGATGTGCACGACGTGGGCGAGTACAAGGTGGGCGGCGAGTGGCGGGTACTGGAACCCGGCATGGCGCTGACCGTGGAGCCGGGTATCTACATTGGCGCCGACAATCAGGCCGTGGCCAAAAAGTGGCGCGGCATTGGGGTAAGGATCGAGGACGACGTGGTAGTGACCAGGCAAGGTTGTGAAATCCTGACTTCGGGCGTGCCGCGTACGGTCGCCGAGATCGAGGCGCTGATGCAGGCTGCCCGCAAGGCCGTGGCATGAGCCGGGTAAACCTGGCGATCATCGGCGGTGGCCTGGTTGGCGCAAGCCTGGCGTTGGCCCTGCAGGCCGGCGCCAAGGCGCGCGGCTGGAAGATCCTGCTGATCGAGCCGTTCGCCCCCGGCGACAGCTACCAGCCCAGCTACGATGCGCGCTCGTCGGCGTTGTCATTCGGTACCCAGCAGATTTATCAGCAACTGGGCCTGTGGCAGGCCATCGGCCGCCGCGCCGAGCCTATTCGCCAGATTCACGTATCCGACCGTGGTCGCTTTGGCGCGACCCGCCTGGATGCCCTGGAAGAGGGCGTACCGGCGCTGGGTTATGTGGTGGAAAACGCCTGGCTCGGCCAGTGCCTGTGGCAAGGGCTGGACAGCGAGGTGGTGAGCTGGCGCTGCCCGGCCGAAGTGACCTCGATGCAGGCCATCGAACGCGGTTACCGCCTGCGGCTGAACGACGACACCCAGCTGGAATGTGACCTGGCGGTACTGGCCGATGGTGGCCGCTCTGGCCTGCGCGAGCAGTTGGGCATCCATGTGCGCCACACGCCTTACCAGCAGAGCGCGTTGATCGCCAACATTACCCCGGGTGAGGCCCACGGCGGCCAGGCTTTCGAGCGCTTCACCGAAGAGGGCCCCATGGCCTTGCTGCCGTTGCCGGAAAACCGCTGCGCACTGGTGTGGACCCGCCAGGGCATGGATGCGCGGCGCCTGGCCGACATCGACGAGCGCAGCTTCCTGCGCGAACTGCAGGGTGTGTTCGGGTACCGCCTGGGCGCGCTGCGGCAGGTGGGCGCACGGCACCTCTACCCGCTGTCCTTGATCGAGGCCCAGGAGCAGGTGCGGCCGCACCTGGTGGTACTGGGCAACGCAGCACACAGCCTGCACCCCATCGCGGGCCAGGGTTTCAATCTGTCGTTGCGTGACGTGCAGGCCCTGGCCGAAGCGCTGCTGGCGGGCCCACAGCAGCCTGGCGACCTGACCACGTTGCAGGCCTATCACCAGCGCCAGCGCCTGGACCAGGCGATGACCATCGGCTTCTCCGACCAGGTCACCCGCCTGTTCGGCAGCAATCAGCCGTTGCTGACGGCCGGGCGCAACCTTGGCCTGCTCGGGCTCGACCTGTTGCCACCGGCAAAAAGCTGGTTCGCCCGCCAGGCGATGGGCCTGGGCACCCGCCCTGATCCGCGGGGCCAGGCATGAGCAACCCGCGTAAACTGGCGCGCCGGGCGCGCATGCTGCGCTGGATGCTGAACCTCTACCCACCATACCTGGGTGCCGGTATCCGTGTGCAGCACATCAGCCCGGACCTGCGTAGCGTCAAGGTGGCGATGAAACTGACTCGCTGGAACCGCAATTACGTCGGCACCCAGTTCGGTGGCAGCCTGTATGCCATGGTCGATCCGTTCTACATGCTGCTGTTGATCGAGCAACTGGGGCGTGACTACATCGTCTGGGACAAGGCCGCCAGCATCGATTTCATCTCGCCGGGCAAAGGCCCGGTTTATGCCGAATTCCACGTCGATGATGCGCTGCTGGACGAAATCCGCCAGCAGGCCGCCACCGGCAAGAAATGCCTGCCGCGTTTGCAGGTCGATATCCGCGATGGCGCCGGCGAGTTGGTGGCGCGGGTCGATAAAACCCTATACGTGCGGCTCAAGCCGCAAGCGAGGCAGGCGTAAGGCATGGAAATGCGCGCAGATCTGTTGATTGTCGGTGCCGGTATGGTGGGCAGCGCCCTGGCCTTGGCGTTGCGCCACAGTGGCCTGCAAATTTTGTTGCTCGATGGTGGCCCGCTGACGGTCGTACCCTTCGATGCCCAGGCCCCGTTCGAGCCGCGTGTCAGCGCGCTATCGGCGGCCAGCCAGCGCATCCTCGAGCGCCTTGGCGCCTGGGATGGCATTGCCCAGCGGCGCGCCACGCCGTATTCCGACATGCATGTGTGGGATGGCAGCGGCACCGGGCAGATTCACTTCTCGGCGGCCAGTGTGCATGCCCAGGTGCTCGGCCATATCGTCGAGAACCGGGTGGTGCAGGACGGCCTGCTGGAGCGCCTGCACGACAGCGACATCGGCCTGCTGGCCAATGCGCGGCTGGAGCAATTGCGTCGCTCCGGCGATGAGTGGCTGCTGACCCTGGCGGATGGCCGGCAACTGCGGGCACCGTTGGTGATCGCTGCCGACGGTGCCAATTCGGCGGTGCGGCGTCTGGCCGGCTGCGAAACCCGCGAGTGGGATTACCTGCACCATGCCATTGTCACCAGCGTGCGTTGCAGCGCCGGGCACCAGGCCACGGCCTGGCAGCGCTTCACTGACGAAGGTCCACTGGCATTCCTGCCGTTGACCCGCGATGGCCAGCAGGACTGGTGCTCGATCGTCTGGTCGACCACCCCGGAGCATGCCGAGCAGCTGATGGCGATGGATGAAGTGGCCTTCCTGCAGGCCCTGGAGCGGGCCTTCGAAGGGCGTCTGGGCGAGGTGCTTCAGGCCGACCCACGGGTGTGCGTGCCGCTGCGCCAGCGTCACGCCAAGCGCTACGTGGATGAAGGCCTGGCCTTGATCGGTGATGCTGCACACACCATTCACCCGCTGGCCGGGCAGGGTGTGAACCTCGGCTTCCTCGACGCGGCGGTGCTGGCTGAGGTGCTGGTCAATGCTTGCGAGCGCGGCGAGAGACTGGCCGATGTGAAGGTGCTGAGCCGTTACGAGCGCCGGCGCATGCCACACAACCTGGCGTTGATGGCGGCGATGGAGGGGTTCGAGAGGTTGTTCCAGGCCGATCCGCTGCCGTTGCGCTGGTTGCGCAACAGCGGGTTGAAGCTGGTGGAGCAGATGCCGGAGGCCAAGGCGCTGTTTGTGCGCCAGGCGTTGGGTTTGAGTGGTGACCTGCCGGATCTGGCCAAGGCTTGAGAGTGGCGGGGCTGCGTAGCAGTCCTTTGCAACATCCGGTAACGCCTAGGTAGGTGAGCCAGAAAATGGGATTCACTACCATTCGCACCTCTCATACGATCGAGGAGTGCTTCAAATGTTGCCACGCAAGCCCCTACTGGCCGCCTTGGCCCTGACCCTGTTCGGCGGCACTGCCCAGGCAGCGGACGAAGTGGTGGTGTACTCCTCGCGCATCGACGAGCTGATCAAGCCGGTGTTCGATGCCTATACCGCCAAGACCGGGGTCAAGATCAAGTTCATCACCGACAAGGAAGCCCCGCTGATGCAGCGCATCAAGGCCGAGGGCGACAACGGCGTGGCCGACCTCCTGCTGACCGTCGATGCAGGCAACCTGTGGCAGGCCGAGCAGATGGGCATTCTGCAGCCGATCGAGTCCGACGTCATCGACCAGAACATCCCGGCGCAGTTCCGCGCCTCGTCCCATGACTGGACCGGCCTGAGCCTGCGCGCGCGCACCATCATCTACTCCACCGAGCGGGTCAAACCCGAGGAGTTGAGCACCTACGAAGCCCTGGCTGACAAACAGTGGGAAGGCCGTCTGTGCCTGCGCACGGCCAAGAAGGTGTACAACCAGTCGCTGACCGCCACCCTGATCGAAACCCACGGTGAGGCCAAGACCGAGCAAATCGTCAAAGGGTGGGTCAACAACCTGTCCACCGATGTGTTCTCCGACGACAACGCGGTGATCCAGGCCATCGAGGCCGGGCAATGTGATGTGGGCGTGGTCAACACCTACTACTACGGCCGTCTGCACAAGCAGAACCCGAACCTGCCGGTGAAGATCTTCTGGCCCAACCAGGGTGACCGTGGCGTGCACGTGAACCTCTCGGGCATCGGCCTGACCAAGCATGCGCCACACCCGGAAGCCGCGAAGAAACTGGTGGAATGGATGACCGGCGAAGAAGCGCAAAAGCTGTTTGCTGATATCAACCAGGAGTTCCCGGCCAACCCGAAGGTGAAACCATCGGAGGAAGTGGCGGCGTGGGGTAGCTTCAAGGCTGACAGCATTCCGGTGGAAATTGCCGGCAAGCGCCAGGCTGAAGCCATTCGCCTGATGGATCGGGCTGGCTACAACTAAGCGCCAGGCTTTATCCTCTTTGGGCCCGTTAGGGCCCTTTCGCGGGTAAACCCGCTCCTCAGGATCGGCACTGCCTTGCGCGGTCCCCGTAGGAGCGGGTTTACCCGCGAACGACCGCAAAGCGGTCGCAAATCAGCCACAGAGACATTCAATTTGCCCCACACCCCCCAACGCCGCTGGTACCTCCCGGTCTCCCTGATCGCCGCCTTGGTGCTGCTGCCCCTGAGCGTGCTGCTGTTGTCCTGGCAATCCATCGACCTGCAGATCTGGTCCCACCTGCTCGACACCCAGATGGGGCGCCTGCTCGGCAATACCCTGACCCTGGTGGTGGGCGTGGGCATTGGTGTCACCGTGCTGGGCGTCAGCCTGGCCTGGCTTACCAGCCTCTGCGACTTCCCTGGTCGACGCTGGCTGGACTGGGCGCTGATGTTACCGTTCGCCATCCCGGCCTACGTGCTGGCGTTCGTCTTCGTCGGCCTGCTGGACTTTTCCGGCCCGGTGCAAGGCGCCCTGCGCGAGGTGTTCGGGCCAATGCGCCTGCCTCGGGTGCGTTCCACCGGTGGGGTAATCACCGTCCTGGTGCTGGTCTTCTATCCCTATGTCTACTTGTTGGCGCGCACGGCTTTCCTGGCTCAGGGCAAGGGCCTGATGGAGGCGGCGCGGGTACTCGGGTTATCGCCCCTGCAGGCGTTCTGGCGGGTGGCCTTACCCATGGCTCGGCCGGCGATCGGTGCCGGTATCGCCCTGGCGCTGATGGAAACCCTGGCCGACTTCGGTGCAGTGGCCGTATTCAACTTCGACACCTTCACCACGGCCATCTACAAGACCTGGTACGGCTTTTTCAGCTTGTCCAGTGCGGCCCAGTTGGCCAGCCTGCTGCTGCTGGCGGTGATGTTGGTGCTGTACGGCGAGCGCCGCGCCCGCGGTGCCAGCCGGAGCGGCAACGAACGGCCGCGCGCGCAGGCGCTGTATCACCTGCGCGGCCTCAAGGCGCTGTTGGCCAGTGGCTGGTGCCTGCTGGTGTTTGCCTGCGCTTTCGTCATCCCGCTGGCGCAGTTGCTGGTGTGGTTCTGGCAACGCGGTCGGCATGACCTGGATGAGCGTTACGTCGGCCTGGTGCTGCACACCCTGTACCTGGGCAGCATGGCGGCGCTGGTCACGGTATGCGTGGCGCTGCTGCTGGCCTTCGCCCGGCGCCAGGCACCGACGGGCGGAATCCGCGCCGGGGTTGGCCTGGCCAATCTGGGGTATGCCCTGCCCGGTTCGGTGTTGGCGGTATCGATCATGCTGGCCTTCAGTTACCTCGACAACCACCTGGTCATCCCGCTGTCCAGCTGGATGGGCGGCGCCGGCAAGCCGCTGCTGCTAGGCAGCCTCTCGGCGTTGCTGCTGGCCTACCTGGTGCGCTTCATCGCGGTGGCCTACGGGCCGCTGGAGAGCAGCCTGGAGCGCATCCGCCCGTCACTCCCTGAAGCCTCGCGCAGCCTGGGTGTTGGCGGCGCAAGATTGTTTTTCAAGGTGTATCTGCCGCTGCTGGTGCCGGGGGCACTTAGCGCCGCGCTGCTGGTGTTCGTCGATGTGCTCAAGGAAATGCCCGCCACCTTGCTGATGCGGCCGTTCGGCTGGGACACCCTCGCCGTGCGGGTGTTCGAGATGACCAGCGAAGGCGAGTGGGCGCGCGCCTCGCTGCCGGCACTGACCTTGGTATTGGTGGGGCTGCTGCCGGTCATCGGCCTGATTCGCCGTTCGGCACGTCGACCCGGTCACAGTCACTGAGGATGTCAGTTTGCGACCTTGCGGCTACAATGCGCGGCATTCGCGCGGCGGGTGTGAGTAACAAGAAAAGCTGACGACCCAACGTCATCGACCGCCGCCGCTTCGCCACGCCCGGAAGGAGAAACCCATGGGACAGCGCACGCTTTTGTATGACCTGCACCTGGCGCTAGGCGCCAAGACGGTCGATTTCGGTGGCTGGGACATGCCCCTGCACTATGGCTCGCAGGTCGAGGAGCACCATCAGGTGCGCAGCGATTGCGGCGTCTTCGATGTTTCTCATATGACCGTGATCGATGTCGACGGCACTGATGCCACTGTTTGGCTGCAGCGCCTGCTGGCCAACGACGTGGCCCGCCTCGACGACACCGGCAAGGCGCTGTATAGCCCGCTGCTGAACGAACAGGGCGGGGTGATCGATGATCTGATTGTCTACCGCACTGAAACCGGCTATCGCCTGGTCACCAATGCCGCCACCCGTGCCAAGGTGCTCGATTGGCTGCAATTGCAACGTGCCGGGTTTTCCGTGGACTTCCAGGTCCGCCCTGATCTGGCCATCCTTGCCATCCAGGGGCCGCGTGCCCGCGAAAAGGTCGCGGCCCTGCTCAGCCCCGCGCGCGCTGCACTCATCCGCGAACTGCGCCCGTTCGAGGGCGTTGCCGACGGCGACTGGTTCATTGCCCGCACCGGCTATACCGGTGAGGACGGCCTGGAGATCATCTTCCCGGGCGATCAGGCGGTGGCCTTCTTCAACGACCTGGTCGGCGCCGGTATCGCCCCAAGCGGCCTGGGCGCCCGCGATACCCTGCGTCTGGAGGCCGGCATGAACCTGTACGGCCAGGACATCGACGAAAACCACACCCCGCTCACCTCCAACCTGGGCTGGAGCATCGCCTGGGAACCGGCCGAGCGCAACTTCATCGGCCGTGTCGGCCTGCTTGCGGAAATCGAGCACGGCGTGCAGGAAAAGCTGGTGGGTCTGGTGCTGGAAGAGCGCGGTGTACTGCGCGCCCATCAGGTCGTGCGTGTAGCCGGCATTGGCGAAGGAGAGATCACCAGTGGTAGTTTCTCGCCTACGCTGAGCAAGTCCATTGCGTTGGCGCGCGTGCCTATGGCTACCGGTGATCGGGCCGAGGTGGAAATTCGCGGCAAGTGGTACCCGGTGCGGGTGGTCAAACCGACCTTCGTGCGCCACGGCAAGATTCTGATCTGAACAATTTATAACCGGCGGGCGTACCGCTGAGCCAATCGAGGAATTCAAGACATGAGCAATATCCCCGCCGAACTGCGTTTTGCCGAAAGCCATGAGTGGGCTCGCCTGGAAGCCGACGGCAGTGTGACCGTGGGTATCAGCGATCACGCCCAGCAAGCCTTGGGTGATGTGGTGTTCGTCGAGCTGGCTGAAGTCGGCAAAGTGTTTGGCGCTGGCGACGCTGCGGGTGTGGTCGAGTCGGTCAAGGCCGCTTCGGACATCTATGCCCCGGTCGGTGGCGAAGTGATTGCGGTCAACGAAGAGCTGGCCGATAGCCCGGAACTGCTTAACGAAGAGCCTTACGGTTCGTGGATCTTCAAATTGAAGCCAAGCAACCCGGCCGAGCTGGACAAGTTGCTGGATGCGGCTGGCTACCAGGCGCTGATTGGCGAGTAAGACCGCGTCGCTTGCTTCGCGGCTAAAGCCGCTCCTACACAGGTACAGCGCTGCATTCGAGACGGGTGCAGCCCCTGTAGGAGCGGCTTTAGCCGCGAAGAGGCCGGGCCTGCAAACAAGTTTCCCCGCACAATCGGCAATCCCTTCCTAGACTTGTAAGTCTCCATGAGGCCTGGTCTAGGAAGAGAGCGTCGTCATGTCCCAGTCGCCATCCCTGCATCAACTGCAAGAGCTCAACCCATTTCTGCGCCGCCACCTGGGCCCCGATGCCACAGAGCAGCAGGCCATGCTCAACGCGCTGGGTATCGCCAGCCGCAACGAGCTGATCGAGCAGACCGTTCCCCCAGACATCCGCCTCAATCGCCCCCTCGACCTCCCAGCGGCACTGGACGAGCAAGCCGCCCTGGCCAAGCTCGCCGGTTACGCCGAACAGAACCAGGTCTGGACCAGCCTCATCGGCATGGGCTACCACGGCACCATCACCCCCACGGTCATCCTGCGCAACGTGCTGGAAAACCCTGGCTGGTACACCGCCTACACGCCCTACCAACCCGAAATTGCCCAAGGCCGGCTGGAGGCGCTGCTGAACTTCCAGCAAATGGTCATCGACCTCACTGGCCTGCCTCTGGCCAATGCCTCGCTGCTCGATGAAGCCACCGCTGCCGCCGAAGCCATGGCCCTGGCCAAGCGGGTGGCACGCAACAAGAGCAACGCCTTCTTTGCCGACGAGCACTGCCATCCGCAGACCCTTTCGGTACTCAAGACCCGCGCCGAGGGGTTCGGCTTCGAGCTGATCGTCGATTCTGTGGATAACCTTGCCAAACACTCGGTGTTCGGCGCTTTGCTGCAGTACCCCGACACCCACGGCGAAGTGCGCGATTTGCGCCCGCTGATCGACCAGTTGCACGGCCAGCAGGCCTTGGCCTGCGTAGCCGCTGACCTGCTGAGCCTGGTGGTGCTGGCACCGCCCGGAGAGCTGGGCGCCGATGTGGTGCTGGGCTCGACCCAGCGCTTCGGTGTGCCGATGGGCTATGGCGGGCCTCACGCGGCCTATTTCGCCTGTCGCGACGACTACAAGCGAGCCATGCCGGGGCGCATCATCGGCGTGTCGCGCGATGCCCGTGGCAACACCGCATTACGGATGGCCCTGCAAACCCGCGAGCAGCATATTCGCCGCGAAAAGGCCAACTCCAACATCTGCACGGCCCAGGTGCTGTTGGCCAACATTGCCGGCTTCTACGCGGTGTACCACGGCCCGGAAGGCCTGCAACGCATCGCGCAGCGTGTGCACCGGCTGACCTTCATCCTGGCTGCCGGCCTTGAGGCCAAAGGCATCAAACGCCTCAATCAGCACTTCTTCGACACCCTTACCCTGAATGTTGGTGGTGCCCAGGCGGCCATCATTGAAAGCGCCGAGGCCGCGCACATCAATTTGCGCATTCTCGGTCGCGGGCACCTGGGGGTGAGCCTGGACGAAACCTGCACCGAACAGACGGTGCTGCGCCTGCTCGACATCTTCCTGGGGGTGGATCATGGCCTGGAAATCACCGCCCTCGACCAGCTGGCCCTGCCTGAAGGCATCCCCGCCAGCCTGGTGCGACGCACGCCATTCCTCGCCCATCCGGTGTTCAACCTGCATCACAGCGAAACAGAGATGCTGCGCTACCTCAAGCAGCTAGAGAACAAGGACCTGGCGCTGAACCAGTCGATGATTCCACTGGGCTCGTGCACCATGAAGCTCAACGCCACCAGTGAGATGATCCCCATCACCTGGCCCGGTTTTGCCCAGCTGCACCCGTTCGCCCCGGCGGCCCAGGCGGCAGGCTACAAGGCGATGATCGACGAACTGGAAAGCTGGCTGTGCGCGATCACCGGCTTCGATGCGATCTGCATGCAGCCCAACTCCGGTGCTCAGGGTGAATACGCCGGCCTGATGGCCATTACCCGCTATCACTGCAGCCGCCACCAGCCGATGCGCACGTTGTGCCTGATCCCGTCGTCGGCCCACGGCACCAACCCAGCGTCGGCACAGATGGCCGGCATGGAAGTGGTGATCGTCGATTGCGACAACGATGGCAACGTCGACCTGGCTGACCTCAAAGCCAAGGCGCACGCGGCCGGGGAGCGTCTGTCGTGCCTGATGATCACCTACCCCTCGACCCACGGCGTGTACGAAGAGGAGATACGCGAAATCTGCGATGTGGTGCACCAGTACGGCGGCCAGGTTTACATGGACGGTGCCAACCTCAACGCCCAGGTGGGCCTGGCGCGCCCCGCAGACATTGGGGCCGATGTTTCACACATGAACCTGCACAAGACGTTCTGCATTCCCCACGGCGGCGGCGGCCCGGGTATGGGGCCGATCGGTATCCGCGCGCACCTCAAGCCGTTCGTCGCCAGCCACCCGGTGGTGCCGGTGCCTGGGTTGGACCCGAACAACAGCGCGGTCAGCGCCGCGCCCTGGGGCAGCGCTAGCATCTTGCCGATCAGCTGGATGTATATCGCCGTGATGGGCCCGCAGCTGGCCGACGCCAGCGAGGTGGCTATCCTTTCGGCCAACTACCTGGCCAGCCAGTTGGGCGCGGCGTTCCCGGTGCTCTACCGTGGGCGCAACCAGCGCGTGGCGCATGAATGCATCCTCGACCTGCGGCCGTTGAAAGCGCTGACAGGCATCAGCGAAGAGGACGTGGCCAAGCGCCTGATGGACTATGGCTTCCACGCACCGACCATGTCGTTCCCGGTGCCGGGCACGTTGATGGTGGAGCCGACCGAGAGTGAATCGAAGGCCGAGCTGGATCGGTTCGTCGAGGCGATGCTGGCGATACGGGCGGAAATTGACGAAGTACAGCAGGGCAACTGGCCAGCGGAGAACAACCCGCTGAAACATGCACCGCATACCTTGGCTGATGTCTTGGGGGTATGGGACAGACCGTATAGCCTGGAGCAGGCGGTGGCCCCCAGTGCTCACGTGCGCCAGCACAAATACTGGCCGGCGGTGAACCGGGTAGACAACGTGTATGGGGACAGGAACCTGTTCTGTGCGTGTGTGCCGGTGGAGGCTTATCGCTGAGGTTGGTGTTGGATGCTTCGCGGGTGCCTGTAGGAGCGGGTTCACCCGCGAAGCAGGCGACGCAGTTACTCGGCTACCGCATTCTTGGCCAGGATGGCATTGGCCAACTCCATGTCGGAAGCCTGCATCCCTGGGTTATCTGCCCGTGCCTCGCGCATGGCCGCTTCCAGGAACGGCCCGCGGATCGCGCCTTCGCTGGCGACGAAGCTGCTGGCGTCATCCTGCGCGGCCACTACCAGCTTGTGATCCCGCGAGGTCAGGTAGCTCGACGCCGTGGTAGCACCGGAAGTCATCACGTTACGCCAGAAGGTATCGGCCATGGCCGAGCCAAGAGGCAGCGAAAGCAAGGTAGCGGCGGCAATGGCGGTTTTGAGACGCATGTTGAAACACCTCGAAGGGTGATGGTTGAAGATGCGCGCTTGGATCTTTTCGGGCAAGGCAAGTTCCTTGAATACAAAGGACTTTTCGTCAGTTGCAGACGCGCAGCACTTCCTCGGCACGGGTCTGCCCAGCGGCCACCTTGGCCTCGCCGCAACGGCGCAGATCAACCAGGCCATCGGCCAGCGCCTGGCTCCGCAAACGGGTCAGGTCGGCATCAGGGCCGATCAATGCGCGCAAGGTGTCGCTGGGCTCGAGCAGTTCGAATAATCCCGTGCGCCCCTGAAAACCGGTGCCGCGGCAGGCTCGGCAGGTGGCTGATGAACCTGCCTGGCAGTCGGTGCAGACGGTTCGCACCAAGCGCTGGGCCATCACCCCGATAAGCGTTGCCTTGATCAGGTAGTCGGCCACCCCCAGCTCTTGCAGGCGGGTGATTGCTGCGCAGGCGTCGTTGGTATGCAGGGTCGATAGCACCAGGTGCCCGGTAAGCGCTGCCTGCACCGCCACCAGGGCGGTTTCGCGGTCGCGGATTTCGCCGATCATGATGATGTCGGGGTCTTGGCGCAGCATGGCCCTGACCGCGTTGGCAAACCCCAGGTCCAGCGCGGGCTGCACCTGCAACTGGTTGAAGGCTGGCTCCAGGCGCTCGATCGGGTCTTCGATGGTGCACAGGTTGACCTGTGGTGTGGCCAGCAGTTTGAGGCTGGTATACAGCGTGCTGGTCTTGCCGGAGCCGGTGGGGCCGGTGACCAGGATGATGCCTTGGCGCTGACAAAGCAGGCGCTGCCATTGGGCCAGTTGCTGGCCGTGCAGGCCAAGGCGGTCGAAGCCCTCTTGCAACTGGTGCGGGTCGAACAGGCGCAACACCAGTTTCTCGCCAAATGGGGTGGGTAGGGTCGAAAGCCGCAGCTCCACTTCGCCACCACCGGGTAGGCGGCTTTGCAGCCGGCCGTCCTGCGGCCGTCGCTTCTCTGCAACGTCCATGCGGCCCAGGTGTTTCAGGCGGCTGACGAGGGCCAGGGTGACCCCGGCGGGGAAGGCATAGACGGTGTGCAGCAGGCCATCGATGCGGTAGCGCAGCTGGCCCTGTTCGCGGCGTGGTTCCAGGTGGATATCACTGGCGCGTTGCTCGATGGCGTACTGCAACAGCCAGTCGACGATATGCACGATATGCGCGTCGTCTGCGCTGGCCTCGGCCTGGCGTTTGCCCAGCTCAAGCAATTGCTCAAGTTCCCCCAGGCTCGCCGACTGCTGGTATTGCGCGCCTTTTACCGACTGGGCCAGGCGGTGGAACGACTGCGCTGACTGACGGATCTGCTGCGGGCTGGCCAGTACGCGACGGATCGACCGGCCGAGGCTGCGGGCCAGGTCGGCCTGCCAGTCATTCTGGAAAGGCTGGGCGCTGGCGACGGTGACGCTGGAGGCATCGGCCGCGACGATGAGGATGCCGTGGCGCTGGGCGAAGGCTGGGGAGATCAGGCTGGTGACCTGGGGCAGGTCGAGTTGCATGGGGTCGATGCGCAGGTAGGGTTGGCCGACCTTGTCGGCCAGCCACTGGCAAAGGTGCTCCAAGTCCAGGGGCTGGCCGGGGTGCTGGCGGCTTTCCAGGCTGCAGGCGGCGATGTGCTCCAGCGGGTGGCTAGCGGGGTGGGCAGCGGCGTGTTCGAGTACTTGCAGGGTATCGCTGGCGTGCAGGTGCTGGTCAGCGAGCAGGGCCTGGAGCACGCGCTTGAGGTCGAGTGCGGGGTTGTCGGGGGTGTGCATGGTTGGCGTCCGTGCCTGATCGGGTAGTGCTGATCAAGGCTAGCCGGGCGGCGGGAGGCTATCGGAGGTGAAAGGTTTCGGGATTTTGCTGCGCCTGTACCGGACGCTTCGCGGGTGAACCCGCTCCGACAGAGATCGTACGGGCCTTGAGGTACAGGTCCAGCAGAGAGGGTGGTTCAGACCACTGCCAACGCCACTCGCTGCAAGTTGGTCAGGCTCACCTCACCCACACACACCAGGTTACGCAGTTTCTGTGCAATGACCTCGGCCCGGTGCCAGCTCAACCCGCCAATGCCGATTTCGATATCCAGCCAGTCATCCTGCTGGCTGACCTGCACGCTATGCGGGGTCAGGAACTGCAAGGCGAACAGGTTGAGCACCCGGCACAGGCTATCGGGCTCGGCCTCGGCCTGCAGGCGATAGTGCACGGTGCTGTGGGCGTTGGTGGCGGCCCAGGCGTCGGTACGGGGCTGTGCGTTCATGCTGGTCTCCGCAAATGAGGGAGAAATTCTTGCACGTTGGTGGCGGTATTTTTTCGCTATGATTGGGTGATTTCGCCTTATTGGTGAATTTTTTTATTCAAAAAAATCTGATATGGAGAATAAACAATGCACAGCGAGCTGGATGCCTACGACCGTCGCATCCTCGAACTGCTGCAGGAGGACGCTTCGCTGTCCAGTGCACAGATCGCCGAGCGCGTCGGGCTGTCGCAATCGCCGTGCTGGCGGCGCATTCAGCGCTTGAAGGAAGAGGGGGTGATTCGGGGGCAGGTGACCTTGCTGGACCGCAAGAAGGTCGGCCTGAACACGCAGATTTTCGCCGAAGTGAAACTGAACGCCCACGGGCGCTCCAACTTCACCGAGTTCACCGAGGCGATCCGCGGGTTCCCTGAGGTGCTGGAGTGTTATGTACTGATGGGGGCTGTGGACTTTCTGCTGCGCATCGTCACGTCTGACATCGAGGCCTACGAGCGGTTCTTCTTCGAAAAACTGTCGAACGTGCCGGGGATTCAGGAGGTGAATTCGATTGTGGCGCTTTCCGAGATCAAGTCCACCACTAGCCTGCCGCTATCGCGGTGAGGCCATTCGCGGGTAAACCCGCTCCTACACCGGTGTGGTCATTCGCGGGTAAACCCGCTCCTACACCGGTGTGGTCATTCGCGGGTAAACCCGCGCCTACACCGGCCTCACGCCTGGCGCGAACCTTTGTAGGAGCGGGTTTACCCGCGAAGCAGGCGACGCGGTATCACGCCTTGAGCAGGTGCTTCCAGCCGCGGCTCTGGTCCACCGCCCGAGCCTGTTCGATACGCGCTTCCAGCACTTCATCGCTGATGGGCTGCTCGGCCAGCTCGTGCAGCTTTTTCAGGTCGCCGTACAAGCGGTCCATTTGCGGCGCTTCCAGTATTTGGCGGGCGTGGTGCAGCCAGGCCAGAAGCTGCTCGATACGTGGCAGCTGCTCGGCCAGGTCTTCCGGGCGCTGGGTGTACAGCGGCAGCTTCAGCGCGCGGCCTTCCTCACCCAGCAGGTGCACCAGCCAGCTGGCCAACTGCGCCTTGCCCTGGCGTTCGCCGCGGCCCTTGCGCTCTGCGGTCCAGGTCCGGGCCATCAGCCAGCGTGAGGTTTCCAGCGAGAACTGGCCCCAGCGTACGTCTTCCAGTTCTTCGGTGAACTGCTCGGGCGCGGCGCGACGGATGTCTTCGTCATCGTTGCCGGCCTGCACCAGCGGGCGCCAGTCTTCAAGCAAGGCATCAAGGCTGGCGCGCAGGTCGCGGGTGGTGGCGCGCGGTGCTGCCTGGCCCAGGCTGGCGGTGAGCGCGCGCAGCTCGCTCAGGCACTCGACCCAGTCCTGGAGCAGGCGCCAGTGGCCGTTGTGGCGGTACTGCTCGGCCAGGCGCTGGCTGCTGCCCAGCAGTTGCCAGGCGAGGGCGGCATAGGCGTCGTCCAGGGCCATTTCGGCTTCCAGCGCAGTGTGCGGCAGGTCCAGCTCGTAGCTGTCCGGTTCCAGCAGGCGGTAACCGCGCTCAGCCTTGCTGATGTCGCACGGCATCAGTGGCAGGCTGGCGGCCAGCTCTGCGGCCAGTTCCAGCAGGGCTTGCGGTTCACCTTCGCGCAGTTCCAGCTCCAGCTCGCAGATCTCTTCCTTGCGCTTGCCGGCGATCACGAAGCCTTGGTCCAGTGCAGCCTCGATCACCACCTTGCTCTTGCCACGGCCCCAGGCGATTTCGGCGTATTCACGGCTGAAGTCGGTGGTGAACAGCGGCTTGATGGTTTTCTTGTCCAGGTTGGCCAGTTGCTCGGGCCAGCAGGTGGCGTCCAGCTTCTTCAGGTCGAGCTTGACCTTGTCCAGGTTCCATTCGTACTCGTTGCGCTCGGACAGGCCGGCCACGCTCTGGCCGCGGCACTTGAGGGTTTGAATGACAGCGTCGCCATCGCGGCGCAGGCGCAGGGCGACACGGGCGGCGGACAGCTCACGCTCGGGGGTGTCGAAGTACTGGTTGAGCAGTTCACGGGTCTGCCAGCCGGACTTGTTGCGCTTTTTCAGCAGAGGGTGCTCGCGCAGGGCGGCAAGGGTCTCGCGGCTGGCGCGGAGCTTCAGTTCGGTTTCTTTGTGCATCACAGACTCGAAAGAGGGGGCGTGGTTGGCAGAGAGTCTACAGCAGTCAGCCCTCAACGGTTTATTCCAGACAGCGGATAGTCCTATGATGGGCAACGTTTCCGAGGAGTACGCGCATGCCGTTGCCGACGCTGAAAGACCAGTTTGCCGCCTTGATCGCCGCGCCTTCGGTCAGCTGTACCCAACCTGCGCTGGACCAGTCCAACCGCCAGGTTATCGACCTGCTGGCCGGTTGGCTGGGCGACCTGGGTTTCAAGTGCGATATCCAGCAGGTCAGCCCCGGCAAGTTCAACCTGCTGGCCAGCCGTGGCACCGGCCCGGGAGGGCTGGTGCTGGCCGGGCACAGCGATACCGTGCCCTATGACGAACAGCTGTGGGCCAGCGACCCGCTGAAGCTGACCGAGACCGATGGCCGTTGGGTCGGCCTGGGCAGCTGCGACATGAAGGGCTTCTTTGCCCTGGTCATCGAAGCGGTCATCCCGCTGCTGGAGCACGACTTCAAGGAGCCGCTGCTGATCCTTGCCACCTGCGATGAAGAAAGCTCCATGTCCGGCGCCCGTGCCCTGGCCGAGGCCGGCCAGCCACTGGGCCGTGCAGCGATCATCGGTGAGCCTACCGGGCTGCGGCCGATCCGCATGCACAAGGGCATCCTCATGGACCGCATCGACATCCTCGGTCGCAGCGGCCATTCGTCGGACCCAAGCCTGGGCCGCAGCGCCATGGAGGCCATGCATGCGGTCATGGGCGAGCTGATGGGCCTGCGCCAGCAGTGGCAACAAACCTATAGCAACCCGCAATTCACCGTGCCGACCCCGACCATGAACTTCGGCTGCATCCACGGCGGCGACAACCCCAACCGTATCTGCGGCCAGTGCGCCCTGGAGTTCGACCTGCGGCCGCTGCCGGGCATGGACGTGGACCAGCTGCGCGCGGCTATTCGCGAAAAGCTGGTGCCCGTGGCCGAGCGCCATGAGGTGCGCATCGACTACGCGCCGCTGTTCCCGGAGGTGCCGCCATTCGAGCAGGCTGCCGATGTCGAGCTGGTACAGGTCGCGGAGCGCCTGACCGGCCATCGCGCTGAAGCGGTGGCGTTCGGCACCGAAGCACCTTATCTTCAGCAACTGGGCTGCCAGACCATCGTGCTGGGCCCTGGCGACATTGCCTGTGCCCACCAGCCCGGCGAATACCTTGAAATGTCACGAATCGAGCCTACCGTGCGTCTATTGCGTGACTTGATCCGGCACTATTGCCTGCACTAAACGTCAATCGAACTGATTCGTTCCTGCCTAGAGGAGACCGCGCGTGACCGCAAGCCTGTTCCGACGATGATCCTGAACGCCCCCTGCATCGCCGTTCTCCGTCCACTTATCCACAGGCCCTGTCATGCCCGATTACGTCAACTGGCTGCGTCATGCATCCCCCTATATCAATGCCCATCGCGACTGCACCTTCGTGGTCATGCTTCCTGGCGATGGGGTGGAACACCCTAATTTCGGCAATATCGTCCACGACCTGGTGCTGCTGCACAGCCTCGGCGTGCGGCTGGTGCTGGTGCATGGCTCGCGCCCGCAGATCGAAAGCCGGCTGGCCGATCGCGGCCTGACCCCGCACTACCACCGGGGCATGCGTATTACTGATGCGGCCACCCTGGACTGCGTGATCGATGCCGTCGGCGCCCTGCGCCTGGCCATTGAAGCGCGGCTGTCGATGGACATCGCCGCTTCGCCGATGCAGGGCTCGCGCCTGCGCGTGGCCTCCGGCAACCTGGTCACCGCGCGGCCGATCGGCGTGCTCGAAGGCGTGGACTACCACCACACTGGCGAAGTGCGCCGGGTCGACCGCAAGGGCATCAGCCGCCTGCTCGACGAGCGTTCCATCGTGCTGTTGTCGCCCTTGGGCTACTCGCCTACCGGGGAAATCTTCAACCTGGCCTGCGAAGACGTGGCTACCCGCGCGGCCATCGAACTGGGCGCCGACAAGTTGCTGCTGTTCGGCGCCGAGCCGGGCCTGTTGGACGCTGACGGTAGGTTGGTGCGCGAACTGCGCCCGCAGCAGGTTGCTCCGCATCTGCAGCGTCTAGGCAGCGACTACCAGGGCGAACTGCTGGATGCTGCGGCCGAGGCTTGCAAAGGCGGTGTGGCGCGCAGCCATATCGTCAGCTATGCCGAGGATGGCGCGCTGCTCACCGAGCTGTTCACCCGGGGCGGTGGCGGTACGCTGGTGTCGCAGGAGCAGTTCGAAGTGGTGCGCGAGGCGACCATCGAGGACGTCGGTGGCCTGCTGGAGTTGATCAGCCCGCTGGAAGAGCAGGGCATCCTGG
The DNA here is from genome assembly GCF_036961695.1 of Pseudomonas sp. CGJS7. Lineage (NCBI taxonomy): Bacteria > Pseudomonadati > Pseudomonadota > Gammaproteobacteria > Pseudomonadales > Pseudomonadaceae > Pseudomonas > Pseudomonas sp. CGJS7. Next base: position 86,457 of record NZ_JBAMDI010000039.1, read on the forward strand.
TGCGCCGCTCGCGCGAAGTGCTGGAGCGAGAGATCGAGCAGTTCAGTGTGGTCGAGCGCGAGGGCATGATCATCGCCTGTGCGGCGCTGTACCCGATTGCCGATTCCGAAGCCGGGGAGCTCGCTTGCCTGGCGGTGAACCCGGAGTACCGCCATGGCGGGCGTGGCGATGAGCTGCTGGAACGCATCGAGAGCCGGGCACGGCAGATGGGCTTGAGTACTTTGTTCGTGCTGACTACGCGCACTGCGCACTGGTTCCGCGAGCGCGGCTTTGCGCCGAGTGGCGTGGAGCGGCTGCCGGCGGCGCGGGCTTCGCTGTACAACTACCAGCGCAATTCGAAGATTTTCGAGAAGCCCCTGTAAGCCTGGGCCGCCCTCTTCGC